>JANYHQ010000428.1 GCA_025358985.1 Acidimicrobiales bacterium | reverse complement strand
GCGGACAACGCCAGCGGATCGCTATCGCCCGTGTCAAATTAAAAGACGCACCGATTTTATGTTGCTCCCCGGTTGGTTCATGGTCATGAACATCACCGGCCCACGCATCCAGCGCACGTTCTCGGGGTAGTACTGCGACTGCGGCGTCACCGCCATGGTCACTTTGCCCTGGCTCACGGGCGCTGCGAAGAACTTGCGGCGCAACATGGCCAGATTTTGTATCGGGGAATCCTGTTGGGCTGCCACAAATGCTCCCGCCGTAGCCAGGAACCGGTGGCAGTCGGTCCATTCGTTGTCACCCGGCGTGTACACGATGGGATTGTCATATCCCGGGTTGGCGGCGCCGTTCCATGGTTGCCCGTTGAACTGGGCCAAGGTGGCATCCGACGACGATTCCCGGCATTCGGTGCTGCCGCTTTTGGTGTCGCCGTCATGGATACTGAAGGCCACCCCGGCCCGGTTGATGTCGGCAATCATCAGATTGGATTTGGCCCGCCCAGGCACCTGGATGCCAGTGGCAGCCGGGAGGTCATCGGCCAGCGGACCACTGCACTTGGGCACAGTGGTGCCCTGTACGAATCCGGTGAGCGTTGCCACGTTGAGGTCGCAGCCGTAGTTGTAGTCCCCCACCAGTCCCACGGTGTAGTCCGATGTGGGCAACGCTCCGGTCACAACGGGCGCCGCAGGAACGTCGAGTACCTCCGGGTCGAGGTACCACTTCTGATCGAAACCGAGCGTGATGAACTCATTGTCGTCGGCTGCCAAGGCGCCCCCGGTACTGAACGACCGCCCGTTGGAGAACGGGAAGTTGTTGTCGTTCACCAGCAACAGCGTATGGTCGTTGACAGGGAACACGCTTTCGATGGTCACGAACGGAAAGCTGAAATACCCATTGAACGATGCAGTTGGCTGTCCGCCCAAATTGTGCGGATCTGGCATCGCCATGAGGTCTGCCATCATCGTCTTGTCCACATAGCCCCCCTCGTTGCCCTTCAACGTGAGCATGAACAGCTTCTTGAACCTCGCTACGTTTGGTGAATCTCCACCGTTGTCGCGTTCGATGAGGATTGCCTGGTTGGCGTTGATCATGGTGAGTTCACCAATGGCGTTGAATCCGGCAGGCGGCGCAGTGCTTCCGGGATAGGCCGGAGTCACACCATCACCACGCTTGAGTGCCGCCAGATTCACTCTCGTGCCGCGCAATTCGAGGCGCACCTTCCAGAATGTGCCGGTGTACTGACCGCTACGAATGTCGAATTCATTGATCCGCAGGTCGCGTTGATCGTCAGTTCCCACTGGCCCTTCCATGAGGGCGTACAGGGTTTGGCGGGCGGGGGAAACGCCCAGTCCCTCGAAGCCCTTTGACGAGTTGATGGTGGGTGCCTCTCCATTGGCCACATCGAGTGTGGGGTTCTGAGGCGACTTTGCTCCAGCCAACGGAACCGGCGCCTGGAGCAGTTCGCCCTTGGCGTTGACATGCAGCAGATACGGTCCGAATTCCTCCCCAATCCAGAACGTTCCGTCCGCCCCAACCTGTATGGACTCGGGGTCGAAGTCGAACCCGGTGAGCTTGCGCAACGATTTGGAACCACACAACGCCGGTGCGGTGGCAGGCAGCTTGTTGAAATCAAAGTCGGGTAGCGCTGCGCCAACGCTTGAATCGCAGATGATTTTCCATGACACGAAGCCACCCGGATCAGACAGCCCGAATCCTCCCAAGACCTCTGCCGTTCCAGGTGTTGTGGTACCCCCGGAAGCGAACGTGACCCTCACCTTGTTGACCCGCAGTTCGGCGTCCACACTGTTGGCTCGGGCCCCAAAGCCATTGTCGGTGAGCGCCCACCAGTCACCGCCTGCGGCTGGGATCACTACACTGAAACCTTGTACCGGCTGAGTGGAAAACGCCGGGGCGGGAGCCGCTGCAATCGCCACTCCATTGTTGGTGGCATTGGTCCGATCGCCGGCCGACAGATATGCACCCGTCGGGGCGGAGCCTTCTCGGAATGTGGCCGCCTTCAACACGGCTCGGCCGGTGAGTTGCGTATGGGAGTACTGCCCTGAAGATCCTTGCGTGCCTGCCACTGCAGATGCAGCAATGGCGGCCAGCATCAGCGTGGCTCCCACCAACGCCACCGAACGTGTCCGTCTGCGATGTCCCATGGTGCTCATCAGTCCTCTCGGCTGGTCAAATTGACCACGGCCAAACTGTGACTACGGCACATGACAGCGAATCGTCGTCCGGATGAACCGGAGGTGACAACTATCCAAACCCTTCCCGCCGACCCCCTCAGGTGGAAATGTTCGCTGGCTGATTCACAATGGTCAGCGCGCTGATGATAGCGCCGGATACAGCCAATCCCACACAGATCCACATGGCCCTACTGAAGCCGTCGCTGATGGACCCGTTGGCCGATCCGGCTATACCCGCCAACGCCGGAAGCACGGCGATAGCCAGAAGCGACGCCACCCGAGCCACCGCATTGTTGATGGCCGACCCCACCCCGGCCCGCCCATCCTCCACCGCCGCCAGCACGGTGACGTTGAGGGGCGCCACGGTGATCACCAACCCACTAGCAAACACCAACACCGCAGGAAGTACCACGCGCCCATAGCCCTGTCCCGGAGCCACCCGGCTCATCAGTGCAAAACCGCACGCCACTACCAACGGACCCACCGTCATGGGTAGACGGGGACCGATACGTTGCGATAGGGCTCCCGACTTGGCCGAGAACAGCATCATGATCACCGTGACCGGCAACAGCGCCGCCCCGGATTCCAATGCCGAATAGCCAAGGTCGTTCTGCAGATGCACCGCCAACAAGAAGAATACGGCACCGAGGGCGCCCCACACCACGAAGGTGACTGCGTTGGCGCCGGCAAACCGGCGAGAACGAAACATCGACAGCGGCACCATGGGATGCGACGAGCGAGTTTCGATCACCACAAATGCCACGAGCGACAACCCGCCCACTACGGCCGCGGCCACGACGAACATCCCCCAACCGTGGCCCGGGCCCTCGATGAGGGCAAACACCACACCGCCCAATCCCAGCGACAGTGACAGCGCACCGGGCCCGTCGATGGACGATACCGACTCCCCGTCGGTGGAACCGTTGATGGAAGCAGCGCGGGTCTCCGGTACATACCGCAGGGCAATGACCACGGCCACCACCGCCAACGGCACGTTGATGAAGAACACCCACCGCCATGACACAGCATCAATCAACCAGCCTCCGAGGAACGGACCCAGGGCCGTGGCCACGGTGGCCAGCCCCGACCATGCCCCGATGGCTTTGGCCCGATCGTCATGGTGAAACACCGCCGACAACATGGCCAAACTGCCCGGCACCAACGCCGCCGCAGACACACCCTGTAGCACTCGCGCAGTGATGAGCACGCCCAGGTTGGGGGCCAAGCCGCACAACATGGAAGTGATACTGAAGCCCACCAGGCCGTACACGAACAGCCTGCGCCGCCCGAACAAGTCACCCAACGATCCGCCCAACACCAACAAGGATCCCAACGTCAGTAGGTAGCCCGTGAGGATCCACTGTTGTCCGGCCAGGCTGGTGTGAAGATCGGCCTGAATGGCTGGCAACGCAGTATTCACCACGGTGCCGTCGAGGAACGCAATACCAGATCCCAATACCGCCGTTGCAATCACCCATCTGCCACGCGATGAATCGAACCGGATCGTGCTTGCGTCAGATACCACTGGGCACAAGATAGAACCACAATGCGCGCTTCTCATCAGCCGCTTCCATGGCCACCCGCGCCGCTTTGATCACCTTGCCCGCTTCGGTGTGGTGAAGGAACCAGCGGGTGGTTTCCCATGCTGCTGGCGTATGGGCAATCAGTGCCAACGCTGCAGTTTCGTAGTAACCACGAATGTCTTGGGCAACGCGTGCGGGGATGCCGGGAATGCCCGCCTGCTTCCATGGCACTCCATCAGCCACACGCCCAAACGCAGCGATGGCCGCAGGGATGTCGTCAGGGGCCACACATCGACCGGTACCTGCCGTGTCACCGTGCGCTTTCACGGCCCGATCGAACGCAGGACGCAGTCCCTGAGCCTCGTCCACCGCCGGTGGCAGCGACGCATCGTGGCGGGGCGGCAACGGACATGATATGGCGGACTCTCCATCGTCGGCAATGGATTCGGCGAACGTCTCCACCGTGGGATGCGTTGCGTGTTCCACCATGTCGAAGGCGTGGGCCAGTACGCGATGTTGGAACTCGGGGTCGCCGGGCTTGCCCAGTGGACGTCCGAGTGGAAAATCACAGAATAGTCCTCTGGGCGGGGCCGTACGTTCGATCTGGGAGCGGACTGATCCCAATGCCACCGTGGCCAATCCCGCTGCTTCGAATACATGCGCAAGCACACTCACGGTGCGCGTACACAGTGGTCAGACGGGGGTGAGCAACACCACATCCACGCCATCAGCGAGTAGCAGTTGGGCAGCCTGCGGGCCGGAGTCGAGACGGACAGTGGACAGTTCAAACTGGTTGCCGGCAAACGACACGTGACGATTGGCCACACTGCCGATTCTCCCTGAGGCCGCCAATTCGTCGAGACGATCCAACGGCAACACCACGTTGACATCCATGGCATAACCAGAGGCATCGAAGTTGGGACTCCAGTGACCAAGTACGAAGTCGCGATGCGATCCATCGAGCACTCGAAACGATGTGTCGCCGGCGCTGAAATCAGCCTGATCACGATGATGCAACGAGGCCGTGGTGACCACCGCAACGGTGCACTCGGACAGGGGTCTGGGAATGGTGAATGCGGTGGTATCGAACACCGGGCACTCGATGTCTGCGGTCATCGCCTTCACATCATGATCGGCCATGAGCGCGACGGTACTGACTCACGACGAGCGCGACCTATTCGATAGGTGACTCGGTGGGCTCCAACGTCAACTGCCCACCGGTGTACGGATTGGCCAACGCCACGTCCTCGTCAAGCTCCACTCCCAACCCAGGGGCGGTGGGTGG
>JANYHQ010000387.1 GCA_025358985.1 Acidimicrobiales bacterium | reverse complement strand
GATGGGGGGATTTGAACCCCCGGCCTCCACGTCCCGAACGTGGCGCGCTGCCAAGCTGCGCTACATCCCGGTAGCGGGGTGAACCTTAGCGCTGCCCAGGTAGTGGTTCAGCCGGTGCGTCAGCGAGCGGTGGAGTCAGCCGTGGGCCGATAATTGGTGGTGGCATCGCCGGTGGCGCGGCGGTCCTCGAAACGGCCCCCGGCCATGACCGCCTTCATGGCCTTGCGTACCCGGATGGGGTCGAGGGGCTTCACCAGCCACCCGTTGGCCTGGCACTGACGAGCCAAGAACACATCGGCTTGACGGTCCAGCAACAACAACACGGCCACGTTGGGCAACCGGTCCCCCGACTCCTCGAGGCGCAGGTCATAGGTGACCGCAATGGCCCCCATGTCGCCCATCTGCATGTCCAGAATCACCAGATCCGGACGCTGCTCACCAACTGCAGCCCGTACCGCCTGACCACTGGTGAGGCTGCGCACCACCGTGTCGCCACCAGGCAGAGCAGCGCGAATGTCTTCATGGACCCAGGGGGCGTCGCTGACGACGAGCACGGTTGGCACCAAGCCAGGATAACTCAGGCCCCGGGAACAGCAGCCAGATCTTTGGCCAGGTCAGCAAGACCGGAAAGGTCGTGTACCTCACCGGCCCGATTCAGTAGGCGCACCACGGCGATGTCACCCGTGGCCGACAGCAATGGCAAGAGGGCCGCTTCTTCGACCGTGGCAGCGTCGCCGGCCTCCTTCACGATCTGAGCGACAACGCGCAGTCGTCCACGTGACCCCACCAAGGCCGCAGGGACGTCTCCAAAGTTCGGATGCATACGGTTGGCCACCACCGCCGCCACGGTGATTCCGGTCTGTTCCAAGGCGCCGGCGAAGAAGACCGCTTCATCCACCGCTTCGGGTCGAGGGGAGGTGACCAGGATCCACGCAGTAGACGACGCATGCAACAGGTCCAGGGTCTCCATGGCCCGTCGGCGAAACCCCTCTTCCATCCCGTCGAAGGCCTGAAAGAAATCGATGGCGTCACCCACCACCTCGCCACCAACCACGCGCGACAGAGGCTTGAGCAGGGTTTGGGCGGCTGCTCCCACCACACGCATGGCGCCGCGGCCGGGAGCCATGAGAATACGGAACAGCGTGTTGTCCAACAGCCGTGTGAGGCGGCGGGGGGCGGTGAGGAAATCGAGGGCGTTGCGGGTAGGTGGCGTGTCGATGACCACCACATCGAACTGTCCGCTGGAGGTGAGCTCATGCACCTTCTCCATGGCCATGTACTCCTGCGTGCCCGACAGTGACGAGGAGATGTTGCGATAGAACCGATTGACAAAGATTTGCTCCGCCTGGTTCTCGTCACGCGATTCCCGGCGTACCAGATCGTCGAACGTGGCCTTGGTATCGAGCATCAACGCACTCAGCGTCCCTGGCACTCGACCCGGCAGGATCACACGTTGAGGATCATTGGTGAGACCAGCCAGGCCCAACGCGTCGGCCAGCCGCCGAGCTGGATCGATAGTGACCACCGCCGCCCGTCGACCCATCTGCGCCGCCGCCACTCCCAACGCAGCAGCCGTGGTGGTCTTGCCCACACCCCCGGAGCCGCAACACACCAGCACGCTGCGCCGCTCGATGAGCTCGAACAGCGATTCGCTCATGATGCGGGCATCGCAGTGAGGCCAGCGGCCAGGGCCGCACTGAGGACCGCGATGTCATCGATGTCGAGGGCATGAGCAGCGAGCGCCGGGAGCACCACTTGAGGCAACGGGAGGGCCACAGCCAGACGGGCCTGCTCCGAGCGCTGTGAGGTTTCGCTGGCCAGACGAAACTCCAGTGCTTGGGCCACTCGGGCGGCATCGGCGGCGTTCAGCTTCGGTCGCGACTTGCCCGCCAGGGCCGCTACGTCAACTGGCGCCAGATCACTGGCCAGCGGCGACAACACCCGGTTCACCACCACCGGTCCGAGTGCCACCCCAACTCGGTCTTCCAATGCATACGCCGTTTCCACCAACTCATTCACTGGGGTGGCCTCGGCCATGGTGACCAGCACTACCTGGCACAACCGCGGGTCGGTGAGCAGACCAATCACGTCGCGCGCCTGCTGGTTGATGGCCCCCACGTTGACCGCGTCTTGGAGCCCCCGTGCGCTTTGCAGAAAGGAGATGGCATGGCCCGACGCCGGGGTGTCCAACACGATGAGATCGTGGGCGGCTTCGTTCACCAGGGCTTTGACTCGGCCCAGTACGAGAATGTCTCGGATCCCGGGAGCAGCCGTGGCGATCACATCCAGGGCGCCGGTCTTCACCAGCCGATCGGCCAATCGGCGCAGCCCCTTGTCCTGCAACCACTCCACCAATGCTTGATCCGGGGTAATGAGGCGAGCGTCGATGCCCTCCATGAGCTGGCTGGGGTCGTAGGTGATGGGCGGGGCGCCGAACAACTCGGCCAGGCCCCCTTTGCCTTCCACTTCCACCAGCAACGTGCTGCGACCGAGGCTGGCCGCCAGATGAGCCAGGGTGGCGGTGACCGTGGTCTTTCCCACCCCACCTTTGCCCGCCACGATGATGAGTCGGGTGCTACTGAGGAACTGGAGTGGGTCCACGTGGTGTCGTTGTGTCCGTTCGTGCGAGAAGCTGTATGTCTCATGCCCTCGGTTCGCAGATTACTCACGCTTCT
>JANYHQ010000335.1 GCA_025358985.1 Acidimicrobiales bacterium | reverse complement strand
GAGATCTAGGCTGCATCTGCGGGGTTGGGGGTAACTTCGTATGTGGGCAGGTGACTTCGCATCGTGGGTCACCGGTATGGACGATGCCATCAATGGTCGCAGGGCTTCGGATGTGCCGTGCGATGGATGTACGGCCTGTTGCACGGCATCACAATTCATCCATATCGGGCCGGACGAAACCGATGCATTAGCCCACATCCCGGCGCAGTTGCTGTTCCCTGCGCCCCGCCTTCCTAAGGGCCATGTGTTGCTCGGGTATGACGAACAGGGACATTGCCCCATGTTGGTCAACAACCGCTGTTCGATCTACGAGCATCGTCGCCGTACCTGTCGAACCTACGACTGCCGGGTGTTCGCGGCGACGGGGGTCAGCGTCGACGACGCGGAGAAAGTGCTCATCAACCAGAGGGTCCGTCAGTGGCAGTTCAGTTTTGTTGCGGCCGATGATCACCACCGGTACAGAGCGGTTCAGGCGGCCGCAATGTACCTACGTGAGCATGCTGGAGAATTACCGGACGGTACCGCACCGGTCACCAGCACACAGTTGGCGGTATTGGCGTTTCGCATCCACTCCGTGTTCTTGTCTTTCGATGAACAGACCGGTGAGATGGCGTTGATTGCCCCGGACCTCGCCGTTGTCTGCGCCGAAGTGCTGCGCCAGGTCAGTCGCCAAGAAACACGGTGAAATTCTTCCGTAGTTTGTATACGCATGCCTACGGATTTGGCTGAAACGTGGTGGGCCAGGTTGATGCTCCGGTGAGGCCTTCAAACTCACTTGAACCATGCTTGATGATACGGAACAGCCCTACGGGAACCACTTCGGTCGTCCAAGCCTCGAACGTTGGCAGTTTCCCATCGACGATCGATCGAATGAACCATTCACCAAAAGGCAGAATCGAGTGAAACATCCGATAGGGAATTTCGGCCTCGATGATCGCGGCGTTTCCTAGGCTGCGAAGATGCGCCCCCAACTCCGTTTCCTTGTTGGCTCAATAGATCGCCTCTCCTCCCCACGAACCGGACAAGCGCAAGACTCCACTGAAGTCTTTCAACGCGGATTGTCCAAGGAGCCACCATGTTGTCCCGATGCGCCCGGACTCCGCAGACACGCTTGATCCCCTTAGGGTCATTGCGACTGACGGGGTCAAGATCCCAGCTGCGCAGAGAGCGTCGATGCGATTGAAAGTCCGGTCAGGTGTCAAAGGTACAACTCCCGTGAGGGCAAGATCCTCAAAGTCTGGCCTGCAAAGCCTTGTGCAGTGTCGAGCAATCACGCCCAGAACGAATGAGCGATCAATCAGTCGTCTTGGTGTCGGAAAATGATTCCTTGGTTGTGACTGTCGGGGCAAAGGCGACGGTCTTGCTGTCAACGGTTCGGTCAGCCTGAAGTTGTGTGTTCGAAGCGGCGACGAGGCGAATTGTCTGGTGAATGACGGGACAGAAACCCCGAGTTTGTTGATGTTTTTGGTTGTCATGTTGATTCGTCTCGTGTACAATCGAACACATGTTCGAGAGTGCGAAGAGGTGGAGCAGCGAGAAATACGAGGCACCACCCAACCTTGCCGCACGCCAACTCTGCGCTGTTGTGGTGCAACGCTTTCGTGAACGTGAACACGCTGACCTTCGACTGGCAGAGGCGATCACCCAGTGGGACAGCGCAGCGGCATGGTCGGCTGATGGGGCCGGTAGTGCCCCGTCATGGTTGCGCGCGAAGTTGGGTGTCCGCCACGGTTCCGCGTTGCAAATGGTGCAACGCTCACGGCGGTTACGTTCCTATCCGAGCGTGGCTGAAGCTGTGCAGACAGGGTTGATCTGCGGGGAACAAGCGAACATGATTTTGGCCGCCGTAGTCGATCGGCCTGTCCATGCTGAACGCGACCTCCCGTTGCTTGTCAAACAAGTATCAGAACTGTCGTACGTCAACGGGCACGAGGTGGTGGCGCATTGGAAAACGTTGGTGGACGCCGAAACCGGTCCCGAACCCGAAGGGTCCACCGACGCGTTACCGTCGGCGTTTCATGTGTCACCCGGGTTGGATGGTGAATTCGAAGTCCACGGTCACTTGGACACCCTGGATGGGTTGACCGTCACCACCGCCCTCGACTCAGCAATCCAACTCGGACGTACCGGTGATGACGGCCCCACCGATGACCGCACCGCCGGACAGAAACGTGCTGACGCGCTGGTACTCATCTGCGGGTACTTCCTGGATCACCACACCACCCGCCCCACGTCTAGTGGTCAACGACCGCATGTGGCCGTCACCGTCGACTTGACTGTGCTGGCCCGCACAAAGCCGGGCCGGGCCATCGCCCCACGCGTGAGGGCCGGGTTGGATGCCGACGCGGCCCGACAGTTGTGCTGCGACGCTGCCGTTACCAGGGTGGTCACCAACGGCCGATCCGAAGTACTCGATGTCGGCCGCAAAACCAGGGTGATCCCTACCGGGCTACGCACCGCGGTTGAACAACGCGACCGTTGCTGTCGGGCCCCGGACTGCGACACACCCGCCTGGTTCACAGAAGTACACCACATCATCCACTGGGCAGACGGAGGAGTCACCAGCCGATCCAACTGCTGCCTGTTCTGCCGCAAACACCACAAACTCGTCCACCACGGCTGGACCGTCACCGGCGACGCCAACCACACCCTCACCTTCACCGCCCCCGACAACACCGAATACCACACCCACCCACCCGGATAACCATCAAACGGACCGGGGAGACCAGCCACTTCGGCGCGCCCGGACTTGGGTTGAACCCATT
>JANYHQ010000294.1 GCA_025358985.1 Acidimicrobiales bacterium | reverse complement strand
CGTGAGGCGGGCGGTGGCCATGCATCCGCGCACATCTGCCGACGTACTCGTTGCGTTGCTGTCCGACAGCGATGACCATGTCCGCACCGCAGCCGTCGTCAACCCCGCATTGCCCACCGAAGCGCGTGAACGTCATCGCCGTAGCGTGCTCAACCGGGCCGCCCGCTCCGAGTCGTCGATAGTGCAAGCAGTGGCGGCTTCGTGCGAGCACAGCTCTGCATTGGAGTTGAGCCGACGTCGAACTCGCCAGTCGCCGCACTGGGTGGTGCGCTACGCCCTGGCCCGCAATCCTTCTACGGCGCCTGAAACCCTGCGTCTTCTCGCCCAAGATGGCCACCAGTTGGTGCGGGCGGCGGCGACCGAGCGATACCGGAGGAAGTGGTGAGCTTTGATCGCCAGATTTCGGCGTCGCTGTTACGGGTCAGGCTGAAGTCACCGTTCTTTGCCACCATTGCACTGCACGCTCGGTACATCGAGAGCACCGAGGTGGCCACGGCCGCCACCGACGGTTGCGACGTGTTCGTGAATCGTGCATTCATCGATGCGTTGGCCCCCGAACATCTCGATGGTGTGCTGCTCCACGAGGTACTTCATGCCGCCCTCGGCCATGTCACCCGTCGGGGCAACCGGGATCCGCAGGGCTGGAACGTGGCGGCCGACATCGTGGTCAATGGCTTGGTCACACAGAACGGGTTTGCCCTCCCCGACGGAGCCATTCGCGATCACGAGTTGGAGGGCTACAGCACCGAGGAGGTGTATGCGGTACTGCAAACTCGCAGCAAAATTCCGGAACTCGACGACATGGACCTCATGGAGCCAGGCCCGGGGGTGGCCGCCCCCGGTGCCGCAGACCCCGAACACAACCTCCGAACTCCGGGCCAGGCCACTCGCGCCGCGCAGGAACGTCACTGGCGTTCGGCCACGGCCCGGGCCGCGTCGGTGGCCCGGGGCGCAGGCCAGGGAACCCTGCCGGTGGGAGCGGAACGGGCCTTTGGCCTTCATGATGCACCCACCCTCGATTGGCGCACCATCCTGTGGCGGTTCCTATGCCCTACCGCCACTGACTTCGCAGCGTTCGATCGGCGACATATCCATCAGGGTCTATATCTGGAGACGCTGGAGGATCAGGGTCTGCGTATCGCAGTCGCAGTTGACACGTCAGGCAGCATCGACGATGAGGCCATAAGCGCGCTGATCAATGAGGTACGAGCTGTGGTGGCCAGCTATCCGGCCGTCGAGTGCTGGTTGTACTACGCCGATGCTGAGTTGCATGGGCCGTGGAAGCTGACCGCGTCATCGGACATGCCCGCCCCCCAGGGTGGTGGTGGTACCGACTTTCGACCGTTCTTCGCAGCGTTGCATCAGTTGGCCGTTGAGGTGGGCACGCCTCCCAGTGTGTGCGTATATCTCACCGATGGGTACGGCGACTTTCCAAGCGAAGAGCCCGAGGTCCCTACGCTGTGGGCCGTAGTTCCTGGAGGATTGGAAGACGATCGCTTCCCGTTCGGCGAAGTGGCCCGCATCCTCTGAGCAAGGGCTACTCGAATGCTGCAAACAGTTCCGCTACTGCCTTGGCCTGACCGCCCGTGGTGGAACTGGCCACCAGGATGGGCGTGGACACGCCCGCATCAAACCAGGCTTCGAGTCCGTCACGTACCTGCGCCACGGATCCGAACAGGGTCACCTCCCGCAACCATGCGTCACTCATGAGGCCGGGGAGTGCGTCGCGATCACCCCTTCCTAGGGCACTCTCGATCGCCGTCATCTCCTCCTCGTAGCCTGCCGCCTTCCAGTAGTTGCGGTAGTTGGGCAGCGACACGTACCCCGTGAGGGTCTTGCGGCACACTGCGGCCGCCGCTGCGTGATCGTTGTCGATGACGGTGGGGATCATGTTCCCAATAAAGAAACCGTTGGCCACTCGATCGTCGGCGATGGTGGCGATCTGCGCGGGCATGGCGGAGCACGCCGCGTTGGCCCACACCGCACCGTCGGCCACCTCCATGGCCAAGTCCAGCATCTTGGTACGCAGGGTGGCCAACACGATGGGAGGCAAAGGTCCCGTACCCTTCACCGCCGCCTTCATGGCGGCAACATAAGTGCGCATATCAGTGAGTGGAGTGGAGCGTTGTACCTGCATCCGGTCGAGTACCGGGGCATGGCTGACGCCGATACCGAGTTGGAATCGACCCCCGCTGATCTCGTGCAGATACGCCGCCTGGCCCGCCAACTGGGTGGGTTGTTGGAAGTAGATGGGCTGGATAGAGGTGGCGATATGCAGTGTGGTGGTGGCATGGGCAATGGAGAGGCAAAGCCCCATGGCATCACCCAATGACGGACAGTGCACACCGGTGAAGCCTCGCCGCTCGGCCTCCACTGCCATGGCAATGACCGCCGTTCGCTTGCCTGCAGTGGCGGCCAAGGACAGTCCGGGCATACGGGGATCACTCATCAGCGCACCCTAGAGGGAGACGGCCTAGCGAAACCTTTCGGCACCGCTGGCCTGTACCGCAACGATGCTACTCAGCGCGCAAATTATCGAGACCGCAAGCACGGGGCGCAGTCCTGAACGGCTGTACAGCAAAGTGCCGAGGGCGGCGCCGCCCGCCCGCATCATGGGCACAATCGCATGATCTACCCCCACCACGGTCGCCCGCCGCCCCCCGCCCACTTCGCTGACGACGGAGAGCAGTGACACAAATCCGAACTCGAAACCACCGAACAGCATCACTATGCCTGCGATGGCTACCACCAAGCTGGTGTTGCCAAAGCCAATCAGCAGGAGCGCAGCACCGCACATCACCAAAGCTCCGAGCCACACCGAACGTCGTTTGCCGATCCGATCGGCGTAGCCAGCGGATCCGCCGCTGGCAATGAGTTCCGTCACTCCGAGGCCCACGGCGATTGCACCGAGCCCGAAATCCCTCACCCCGTGCACGTCTTCCAGCCATGGACCAAACGTAGAGAACACCACCACGGCGGCTACAGTGAGCAGGTTGGAAGCAGCCACGGTGCTGATCACGGCCCGCCACACAAAGGTGGTGTCGGACGCCGCCTCGTCGTGCGACGCAGAGCCGTGACCAGGCATGCGTGCGGCGGCCACGGGCACGGTCACGCTCACCAGCAGACCAATGATCAACCATGGGCTCCACCAACCAATGAATCGCATGGCAACGGCAGCTACCGGGGCTCCCACCAGAAGTGCGCCTGCCCATGACGTTTCGAACAGGCCGATGGCCCTGCCGCGCTGCGCATACGGAATTTCGGCGCCAAGGAACGAATGGCCCGCCGTGGTGCACAGGCTCACCCCCATGCACACGGCGGCAAAGCCGATGAGCAATCCCAACGAGGAGTGCACTCCGGCCATGACGGCACAACCAACGATGCCAGCAGTCATGCCGCTCAGGAACCATCGACGATGCCGCCCTTTGTCGAGCGACGGGCCGATGAGCAACGAACTGATGCCAGCCAACTCGCCGAGGCCGAGAAGGCGCCCACCCTCGGCTACCGATATTCCCAGGTTCCGGCTGACGGTGCCGAGGAACACATACGGCAGCCGCAGTGCAGCACTCAGCAAGAACTTCACGAGCGTCAGAACCCGGAGTGGAACTCGCGGCCGCCCGGCCACAGCTACGGATTCGACGCCAGCGGTCTCAACTGACATCGACTCCAAGCTAGCGCCGTCACGCACCCACCCCCACCCACCCCCACTCGAGCCCAACCCGACCCCACATCATCGAGTGGAGCCAGGATTGCGCTCACCGCAATCGCTGCTCCACTCGGGTGTTTGGGCTCGGGTGTGTAGGGCTCGGGTGCGAGCTACAGGATGCGCAGAGGTAGTTGGCGAGGGCCCCGGACCTGTCCCCCGGACCACCGCACGGCGGCGGGGTCGGCCAACTCGAAGTGGGGGAAGCGAGCCATCCAGCACTCCAGCGCCACGGTGAGTTCCATCCGAGCCAAGTTGGACCCGAGGCACCGGTGAATGCCCAACCCGAACGCCGCATGGCGGTTGACTTCACGATCGATGAGCACTTCGTCGGCGCGCTCGAACACCGCAGGGTCACGATTGGCGGCCGGAAACGGCAGCAACACCCATTGGTCCTTT
>JANYHQ010000273.1 GCA_025358985.1 Acidimicrobiales bacterium | reverse complement strand
ATTGCCGCCCACCGGACGCACGACAACGACACGGGCTCGCCCGAAGTCCAAATCGCCATCCTCACGGCCCGTATCAATCACCTCAACGATCACCTCAAGATGCACAAGGGCGATCACCACAGCCGCAGGGGCCTGTTGCTCCTCGTAGGTCGCCGCCGCCGACTGCTCGACTATGTCAAGAACCTCAACGTCGAGCGCTACCGGGGACTGTTGGTCACCCACGGGCTGCGTCGCTAACACCTCACTGTTGAACCGGGCGGCCCGAGAGGCCGCCCTTTGCACGTATCATGTACAGATCCCTGACGAACCAGGGTTCGGCGAGTAACACTCTCCACCGTCAACACCCCGCAGCACCTGCTGCATCCGTAGTACCTACCCCGCGCAGTACGCACCCAGACTCCGGTTGTCAGTGGTGGGCCACCCCGAACGCTCCAGTCGAGCAGGTCGGGGAGACCGACCACTGGGAATCGGCTCCCGTGCCGCTGCTGCGCCCAACCCGGCCCGACTGCAGAAGTCGGTCGGGCCAAAAGGAGCACATATGGCAGTTTCTGCCAAGAAGTCCCCGGCCAAAGCTGGGGCAAAGACCGCGGCGAAGGCCCCGGTGAAGGCCGCAACGAAGGCAGCCGCCGCAGTTTCGAAGGTCGCCGCCAAGTCGGCCACCAAAACTGCATCAGTCAAGGCAACGAAGTCCAGTGGCAAGGTCCCGGTGAGGGCCCCCGCCAAGGCGGCAGTCAAGAGCCCCGCCAAATCACCCCGTTCGGCCTCCGCCGCAGTGGGACGAGTCACCGGCACTCACCGCGTATCAGCCCCCGTCAGCGGCACCGACAAGGTGTTGACGTTCGAAACCGGCCGACTGGCCCAGCAAAGTCAGGGTGCGGTGGTAGCCACCATTGGTCGCACCACTGTTCTCGTTACCGCCAACGCCGCCAAGGGCGTTCGTGATGGCATCGATTTCTTCCCGCTCACCGTGGACGTCGAGGAGCGGGCGTACGCCGCAGGCAAAATCCCCGGCTCGTTCTTCCGCCGTGAAGGTCGTCCCACCGACGCTGCCATCCTCACCTGCCGCCTCACCGACCGACCCCTACGTCCGTCGTTCCCGGATGGCTTCCGCAACGAGACGCAGGTCGTCACCACCGTGCTCGGCGCCGATCAGGAGAACCCGCACGATGTGCTCTCCATCAACGGCGCCAGCGCTGCGCTGATGATCAGCGGTATCCCATTCGACGGTCCCATCGGCTCGGTTCGGATGGCGTTCAGCCAGGATGGCGAATGGATTCCCCATCCCACCTACGAAGAGGGTGAAGAGTCCACCTTCGAGATCGTGGTGGCCGGACGCCAGCTCGACGACGGCGATGTGGCCATCATGATGGTGGAAGCAGGTGGCACCGAGAAGGCGTGGTCGTACTACGAGGATGGCGCCCCCAAGGTCACCGAAGAGGTCATTGCCGAAGGGCTCGAAGCCTGCAAGGTGTGGATCAACGAGTCCATCGAACTGCAGCGTGAGCTGGTGGCCGTGGCTGGCGTTCGTCCGGCCCTGAAGTACACGCCGGTGCTCGACTACGGCGCTGACGTATGGGAGGCCGTGGAGAGGGTAGGCACCAAGCTCATCGAGCCCACCACCACGATCATCATCAAAGCGGATCGCAACGAGGCCACCGATGCCGCCACCAAGGCCATCGTGGAGCAGCTCAGCGGTCAGTTCGCCGGTCGTGAGAAGGAAATCAAGGAAGCAGTACGTTCGCTTACCAAGAAGATGGTTCGCAAGCGGGTGGTGGACAAGGGCATCCGTATGGATGGCCGTGGCCCCCGTGATCTGCGTCCGGTGACTGCCGAGATCGGCATCATCCCTACCGCCCATGGCACTGGCTTGTTCCAGCGTGGCGAGACCCAGGTGCTCAATGTATGCACACTGGCCATGCCAAAAATGAACCAGATGCTCGACACCCTGGATCCGGTGAACAAGAAGTACTACATGCACCACTACAACATGCCCCCCTCCGCCAATGGCGAGACGGGTCGTGTGGGTTCGCCCAAGCGGCGCGAGATCGGCCATGGCAAATTGGCCGAGCGCGCACTGCTGCCAGTGGTGCCCAGCCAGGAAGAGTTCAGCTACGCGCTGCGCCTGGTATCCGAAGTACTGGCCTCCAATGGCTCCACGTCCATGGCGTCGGTGTGCTCCAGCTCGCTGTCGTTGATGGATGCCGGTGTGCCCATCAAGGCCGCCGTGGCCGGTATCGCCATGGGCCTCATCTATGCCGAGGGCAAGTACACCACCCTCACCGACATCCTCGGCTCCGAAGATGCTTTCGGCGACATGGACTTCAAGGTGGCAGGCACCGCCGACTTCGTCACCGCGTTGCAGCTCGACACCAAGATCGACGGCATCCCCGCCGATGTACTGGCAGCCGCTCTGCAGCAGGCCAAGGAAGCGCGCTTAGCAATTCTGAAGGTGATGAACGCCACCATCTCCAAGCCTCGTACCGAGGTCAACGAAACGGCACCGAAGATCGTCAGCTTCGAGATCCCCATGGACAAGATCGGGGAGGTCATCGGGCCCAAGGGCAAGGTCATCAACCAGATCCAGCAGGAGACCGGCGCCGACATCTCTGTCGACGACGACGGCATGGTGGGCACAGTGTCTATCGGTTCCGTGGACGGCGCCGCCGTTACCGAAGCCCGTCGCCGTATCGAGTTGATCCTCGATCCGCCGAAGGTGGAGAACGGTGCGGTGTACATGGGCAAAGTGGTGTCCATCACCAAGTTCGGTGCCTTCATCAACATCCTCCCCGGCCGTGACGGACTCATGCACATCTCCAAGGTGGGCAAGGGCGAGCGGGTCAACAACGTGGAGGATGTGTTGTCGCTGGGCCAGGCCATCGAGGTCCGGGTGGATGACATCGACGTTCAGGGCAAGGTGTCGCTGAACTACGCCGATGCTCCGGCGTCGGCCCCCGGTGTTCCTCGTGAGGATCGCGGACCGCGTGAAGATCGTGGTCCCCGCAGTGATTCGCGGGGCGATTCACGGGGAGATTCGCGGGGCGGTCGTGACGACCGAGGTGGTCGTGGCGGGCGTGACGATCGGGGCCCGCGTCCCGACCGGGACCGAGATCGCGGTCCTCGTCGTGATGATTCGCGTCCGTCGAGTCCGGCTCCCCGGTCTACCCCCAACGGGTCAACCACCATCAGTTTCGATGAGGCCTTCGATGCTCAGATCGCCCAGGAGATTGGTGATCTGGGCCCGTCCACCCAGGGCGCTGAGGCACCGTCGGAGTCACGCGGCGATAGCCGTGGTGGACCCCGTCGCCGTCGCCGCTAGGTAAGGGACACCATGGCGCGGCAGTGACTGCGTCTGGACCAGAATCAACAACATGACCAACGCCCGATCCGATGCCGTCGAAGTGACGACCCTCGGGTCGGGTGTTGTCGTTGTCACCGAGCGCATGGCTGACGTGCGTTCCGTCACCACCGGAGTGTGGGTGGACGTTGGCTCTCGCGACGAAACCGACATTGAGGCGGGTTCATCGCATTTTCTGGAGCACTTGGCGTTCAAGGGCACCGCCACCAGGTCGGCTCGCGACATCGCCGAAACCGTTGATTCCATGGGTGGCGACATGAACGCGTACACCACCAAGGAATACACCGCCTTCCATGTTCGCACTCTGGATGAGGACGCCGCCGAGGGCTTGGCCATTCTGTGCGACATCGTGGGCGCTCCGTCGTTGCGGTCCGATGAGGTGGCCAGCGAGCAGCGGGTTATCCTCGAAGAGATCAATATGCGCGCCGATGAACCGGACGAGCTCATGCATGAACTGCTCCACGAAGCTCGCTTTCCCGGCCACCCCTTGGGTCGAGATATTGCTGGAAGCGCCGAAACGGTGTCGGCCATGTCGGCCGACACCATCCGCGCCTTTCATAGCCGCACATACGTACCCGGTTGTGTGGTGGTGGCCTGCGCCGGGCTCATCGACCATGAGCAGGTGGTGGCACAGGTGGAAGCCACCCTGGCCCTTCCTGAAGGTCCAGGCCGATTCGACCGTAGCGCGCCCACGGTCGCGTCCGAGCGGCTGCGGGTGGGGGAGTCCGACACCGAGCAAATCCATTTGGGCCTGGCCCTCGGCGGACTGGACCGGTTCCATCCCGATCGCTATGCGCTCGGCGTGGTGGACCACGTACTCGGCGGTGGGATGTCGAGCCGGTTGTTCCAGGAGATCCGCGAGGAGCGCGGGTTGGCGTACTCGGTGTACTCCTACCGGTCTCCGTACGCCGACGCCGGCTTTATGGGCATTGGGTTGGGCACGGCGCCGGGCCACCTGCTGGAGGTTTTGGATCTGGTACACAAAGAGCTGGAACGTCTGTGCGCAGACGGTCTCACCGACGATGAAATCAGCCGAGCCAAGCGCTCCATCCGGGGCGGGTCGGCCATGGCGTTGGAGGACACCGGGTCGCGTATGGCTCGCATCGGCCGCAGCCAACTGCTGATGGGCACGGTACCCACGCTCGATGAAGTCCTCGCTCTGACCGAAGCGGTCACCCGCGAGGACTGTGCTCGGGTAGTGGAGGCATGCTTGGCGCTACCGCGTACGCTGGCCATGGTGGGCCCCGTGGAGGCCAACCTGCTGGTTGGCCATCCAGTCCTCGGCTGAATCCCTCGGACCTCAATAGCTGGGTTTGGTGCCCGGGTGTGGCGGTATGCGCGCAGCTGTGGCGGCTACCCGCCAACTGTGCGCCACAGCCGCGCGTAATCCGCCACAGCTGAGGGTGGGCACGGCCGCTACATTGAGAAACATGCGTGTCGGAGTGTTTGGGGCAGCCGGTCGAATGGGGGCTGAGGTGTGCCTTGCGGTGCAAGGTGATGCCCAATTGGAGTTGGTGGCCGCAGTGGACCCATTCCACGCCGGAGAAAACGTGCTGGGCCTTACGGTGGCGACCGACTCCGATGCGATAGCGGCAGCCGATGCTGAGGTGGCGGTGGATTTCACCCACGCCCAGGCGTCTCGCGACAACCTGCTGTGGTGCGCCGCCCACGGAGTGCATGCAGTGGTGGGAACCACCGGATTCAGCGATGCTGACCTGAACGATTTCCGGGCCGCCTTCACGTCTAGCAACTGCATCATTGCCCCCAATTTTGCCATCGGGGCGGTACTCATGATGCGCTTTGCGGAGATGGCAGCACCGTTCTTCGACACCGCCGAGATCATCGAGTTTCATCACGACGGCAAAATCGATGCTCCCTCAGGAACGGCCGTGGCCACCGTGCAGCGGATGGCGGCGGCCCATGCGCAGTGGGCACCGGACCCCACTCAAAAAGAGATCTATCCCGGCAGCCGCGGTGGTAGGGGCCCTGCTGACATACGGGTCCATGCGGTGCGGATGCGGGGCATGGTGGCCCACCAAGAAGTCATCCTGGGCACCACCGGACAAACCCTCATCATCCGCCACGACACCACCGACCGCACCAGTTTCATGCCCGGCGTGATACTGGCCGTGAAGCGCATTGCCTCGGTGCCCGGTCTTACCCTAGGCCTCGACGTCCTGCTTGACCTCTGATCGCCCCGATCAGTCCTCGCGACGTTCGCGGTCGAGTTCTTCGAGGTCGCCCAATGAACTGAACTTCTTGTGGGCGCGGCCGCCTTTGATGAGAAAGAATCCGGTACTGAGAACCGCAATCACGGTAAGCCATTTCCAGTTGTGGCTGTTGAACTTCACCATCCAGTTCAGCGGGCTCTTCAGCAACCGGCCGAACATCCGCAGCACCAGTACTACCCCAATGGTGCCGATGGCATCGAGGGTAAAGAATCGTTTCGGTTTGACCCCTGCTGCACCCGCCAACACGCACACGATAGGTCCGGCAAAGAATGCGCATAGCGGCACGCTGAAACGGCCAAACCACTTCTCGGTGAGTCGCACCAGTTGGCCGCCACTTTGTGGTCCGCCCATGGCATTTTCAAACCAGCGAATGGCTCCGTCCCCATAGAAGCGACCAAGTAAGTAGTACACGGGGTCACTGACCAGCAGCCGTAACACGCCCACCACCAGGAACGGGGCAAAATCCACTCGGTTCCATACCAGCAAGAAATTGCGGTAGCGAGGACTGAGTGCCATCAGCGCCAACGGGTGGTCTTTGAGCAACTTCGGCGTCAGCCCAGTGGTGGCGAATCCCAAGATATAGAGCCCGGCCACTGCCCCCACGAGAACCCACAGCACCCATTTGGGCGGGGGTGCAGGGCGGGAGTCAAGGTGAGAGGTGGGTTCGATCGGCGTCATCATCGCAAAGGTGGGCAAGGGGAAGCGCACTGCGACGTTACGCTATGTGCTTGCGTCGTCTGCTCGTGCCCCGTCCATCACCCCGTGAACGGGGCGCCACCGCTGTGATGGCTGTGGTGGCACTGGCAGTGTCGCTGGTGGTGGGCTTCGGCGTGGGCTTCGGTGCTCGACGACAGGCCAGCACCACCACGGTGAACTTGATTCTGCCGTCGATGGCTCCGTCGGCCTCCTCCACTTCATCGGTGCCCGACACCACGGTGGCGCCCGACTCCACCCTTGGCCTGGCCACTACTGCGCCGGGAACCACCGTGGCCAACACGGTTGCCGTCACCGACCCGCCCCCGCCCCCGGTGACGGAGCCCCCGCTACCCTCGATCTCGTTGTCCACCAAGGGGGCGCTGTTCGCGGCGGTGACGGATCGTCGCCTGTTCGACGCGCCGGGCGGCTGTGACTCATTCACCGCCACCCAGCAGTCGGGGGATTCCGGTGGGTGCGA
>JANYHQ010000264.1 GCA_025358985.1 Acidimicrobiales bacterium | reverse complement strand
GAGATTGATCTGCGTCGGTTGGTGAGCGGGTTCCTGCGGATGGCACCGGACGTGGCAATCGTGGGTGAAGTGAGAGATAGGGAAGTACTGCCGCTGCTGCTCACACTGTCGTCCGGCGTTCAGGGTTTCACCACGGTCCATGCAGGGTCGGCACGCCAAGCGCTCACCCGATTGCGCTTCATTGCTCAATTGGCAGACACGTCCAACGAGATACCCATGTCCGCGCTCAACGCACTGATCAGCGAAGCCATCGACCTCGTGGTGCATTGTGTTCGCACCGATAGTGGCCTGCGTATCAGCGAAATTGCTGCCATAGAGGAGCTCACCGGTGGTGCTGATGCCACTGCGTTCACCGTCACCGAACTGTTCCGACGCGCCACCCCTGACGGTCCGTTGCAATGGACGGGTCAGGTGCCGGTGCGCTTGGGCCGCACCATGTACAACCACGGCCACGACATCCGGCGTCTCCTGGAGAGCAGTGGGCCGCCGGTCATCGAGGGCAGCCACCGATGACTTTGGCCCTGTCCGTACTGGCCGGTTACGGGGTATTCCTGGTGTACACGGCGGCACTGGGCTGGCGGGGCCCGGGACTCATGGCTCGCAACCAGCAATCAACGAAACGCACCATTGGCGAACAGGCCGCTGACTGGCTGGCCCAGGCTGGCGTGGTGGGGGTCACGCCGCTCGAGTTCGCATCCGTGGAACTCGCCGTATTCGTGATCGGCTTCGGGGTGGGCTGGGTGGTGTTCGCCTCTGCGCTACCAGCCATGGCAATCGGTGCATTCTCGGTTTCGGCACCGCTGGCTGCATATCGTGCCCGCCGACGACGACTGCGCGAATCAGCACGGGAGGCGTGGCCCCGACTCCTCGAAGAGCTACGTGTACAGACGACCTCGATGGGTCGCTCCATCCCCGCAGCATTACTCGACGTTGGCCGACGATCCCCCACCGAGCCGATGAGGGTGGCGTTCGAGGATGCCCATCGCGAATGGTTGCTCACCACTGACTTCGAACAAACACTGCAGGTGCTCAAGGATCGACTGGCCGAACCAGCGGCCGATGCCACATGCGAAACGTTGCTGGTGGCCAACGAGATCGGTGGCGCCGACCTTGACCATCGTCTGCGAGACCTCATTGCCGATCGCACCATGGACTTGGAAGAGCGCCGTGACGCGCACAGCCGCCAAGCGGGGGTGCGCTTCGCCCGATGGTTCACCCTGGTGATGCCCGCCGGTATGGCCTTGGTGGGGTTGAGCATCGGTGATGGCAAGCGCGCATATGGAACCACCGGAGGCCAAATTGGAGTGGTGATGGCCATCGCCCTCACGGCCGCCTGTTGGCTGTGGGCCGGTTCCATCATGCAACTGCCCGAGCAAGATCGGGTGATGACCACATGAGCCGCCTCGTGATCGGCTCCGCCATCGTTGGATGGATGGGCCTCACGCTGATGCTCTCGCGCCTGGCGTGGGCGCGCCGACTTCCGTTGGCAGAACGGCTACGGCCGTACTCACCAGGTCGTCCCGGCCAACGCAGTAATGGAATCTTCTCCGTGGCCTCGGCAAGAGATGCACTCGGTCCACTTGCTCAGGCACTGGGCGAACGTATCGCGCAGATGCTGGGCGTCAGCGAGGAGTTGTCGGTACGTCTGGTACGGGTGCACTCATCACTGGACGCCACCGGTTTTCGACTTCGTCAGGTAGGCGCCGCCACCGCATCGTTGGCCGCCACCGGTCTCTTGGCACTGGTGCTCCCCGTGCCCGCCTCCATTCTTGCCCTCGGATTGTTGGGTATTCCGTTGATGGCGTTTCTGGCTATCGAGCAGCAACTGGCCATGCAGTCCGATCGATGGAAGCGACGAATATTTCTCGAACTTCCCGTGGTGGCCGAACAGCTGGCCATCCTACTGTCGGCGGGCTGGAGTCTGGGCGGTGCGCTCAACCGTTTGGCGCAACGCGGAAACGGGGCCTGCGCCGCTGATCTTGGACGGGTCACGATGCGGATCCGTCAAGGGCTGAGCGAAACCGAGGCACTCCAGGAATGGGCGGAGGTGGCCAGAGTGGAGACGCTCAGTCGCCTAGTGCCGGTCCTGGCGCTTGTGGGTGACGCCACCGACCTTGGACGCATCATCAGTGAGGAAGCCCGGTCGTTGCGACGCGAAGTCCATCGTGAATTGTTGGGCACCATCGAGCGTCGCAATCAACAGGTGTGGATCCCCGTGACAGTGGCTGCACTGTTGCCTGGAGTGCTGTTACTGGCCATCCCATTCATCGCCGCAGTGGCGCTGTTCAGTTCATGAGCCGCCAGTGTTTCATCATCAACCCAACCACCGAAAGGCATCAACCCCATCATGGAACTACTCGGCATCCGAACCGTCGCCTTTGTCCAGGCATACGCCACCGTCATTGCCGGACGGGTCACGGCCACCCGAAAGCGGGAACGCGGCGAAGGAGTGATCTCGGCCGCGTTGGTGGTATTGATCATTGCCTTCTTGGCGGTGGCCATGTGGGCGGCGTATCAGAAACTGTTTGCCCATGCCGCCGAGGTCACTACGAAGCAGGTAGACCTTATCGGTCAGTAACTCATTTGTCAGCGCGCTTATCATCAGCGCGCCTATCATCAGCCCGAGCCGAGTCGGGTTCCGGTTTACTGTCCGCTTCCATCGGCATGGCCATGCTCCTTGGCCTGTTGATGTTCTCGCTGCATGTGCTGCTGGCC
>JANYHQ010000245.1 GCA_025358985.1 Acidimicrobiales bacterium | reverse complement strand
TCTGCCCGAGTCTCCATGCGCGCCAGGTGACTTCCCAGGCATGTATGCGGGCCTTGAGCAAAGGCCAGGTGACGACGGACGTTGGTCCGAGTGGGGTTGAACGTGTCCGGGTAATCGAACACCTGGGGATCGCGATTGGCGGCGGCCAACGACACCACCACCAAATCCCCAGCGCGCATACTGACGTCGCCCACCACCACATCGCAAGTCACATAGCGGTCCACTTCAGCCGCAGCGGGCTCCATACGTAGCGACTCGTCGATCACTGCGTCGATGAGTTCCGGATGGCTGCGCACCATCGCCAACAGGTCGGGGATGGACAGCAGGTGGTAGAGCACGTTGGCCACCATGCCCTCCGTGGTTTCGATGCCACCGAACAACAACACGGCAGTGTTCGAAAGGGTTTCGTCCAGGGTGAGTTGGGGCCCGGCACCGTTGATGACCATCTCGATGGCTCCCGCCAGACTGACGTAGGCAGCGCGGCCCGAAGCTGACAGTGCAGCACCCGCCGTGATCTCGGACACGGCCGCCACGATGCCTCCGTACCATCCGAGCAAATCTGCCACCGCCACGCTCTGCAGCCCCAATGCCTGTGCCATACAGGCCACCGCCAGCGGTGCCGCCAGGCTCGTGCGGAACTCGGCTTCGCCATCAGGCAGTAGCGCGCTGATGGTTCGATCCACCTCGGCGTCCACGAAGTCCGTGAAACGCTCCCGCGTAGACGGAAGCGAGAACGGAGCCACAAACGGTTGACGAAAGCGGTCGTGGTCGGGCCCGTCGGCAGACAACATGCTGCGCCCAATGACCTGCGACGTGGTGAAGCGGGGATCGTCCACGGTGAACGTTGCGGCGTCACGCATGACCTCGATGGCCCGAGTGTGACCGGTGACCACCCAACCACCCAACGCTTCCACCCACACCACTCCACCAGGGTTGCGCAGAGCCGCCCACGCCGCGTGCGGGTCCGCAGTGAGCTCGGCGATGGACGGTGAATCAGTAGAGCTCGCCATGTTTTGACTGTACCTATCGTTACCGCCGAGTCGCGACCGAAGAGAGTCGGGAGGCGTGGTGAGCACCGAAACGAAGTGGAGGAGCGCAGCCCCAGTGTTACGGGTGACCGGGGTTCGCGGCGTACCCTTTCCAGGTGACAATGACGCAGGCCACCCTCCCGCCCTCCATCGACACCGAGGAGTTTGCGTTCACCGACAACGGACCCTGGGCCATCAACGAAGGCGAATTGCGTTGGAAAGTGGGTCTCGACGGAGTGCGGTGCCGAGCGCGCGCCCAGGTGCCCGTGCTCACCCATCCCGGATTCTTGCCGCCGGGTCGTCGAGTCATTCGTACCGGGCGCATTTTGGGCACAGCGCTGTTCATGTGGCGATGGAAGGAAAAGTCCGCTGGCGGTGAAGTGTCCCGTGCAGGCGTGTCGAAACGGTTGCGGGTGGCATTCGAACGGCTGGGTCCCACGTATATCAAGATGGGCCAGATCATCAGCTCCGGTGAAGGTATTTTTCCGCCCGAGTTGGTGAAGGAGTTCCGCTATCTACGCGACCGGGTGCCGGCCGAGCCGTTCGAGCTCGTACGTCGCACCATCGAGGAGGACCTCGGCGTGCCTCTCGAAGCCGTATTCGCGCATATTGATCGCACGCCGATCGCAGCAGCGTCGATCGCCCAAGTGCACGTGGCCACGCTGATCACCGGCGAGGAAGTGGTGGTCAAAGTGCAACGCCCATCCGTTGCCTCATCGGTGAGCAAAGATCTGCAGGCAATGAGCTGGTTTGCCCCGCACCTGGTGGGTCGGATCCCCATTTCGGCATTGGCCAATCCGCCTGCACTCGTGGAGCTGTTCGCCGAAACCATTGTGGAGGAATTGGACTTCCGACTCGAAGCCGAGAACATGCTCGACACGGCACGGGTACTACGAAGCACCAATCAGCACCTCACCATGGTGGTACCTCGACCCCATCCCACCCTGGTGACCAAACGCGTGTTGGTACAAGAACGATTGTCAGGCTTCATGTGGGATGACGCCGAAGGTATGCGCGCTGCTGGTATCGACACAGAGGCTGTGGTGCGGGCGTCGATGGTGGCATTCCTGGAGGGAGTGATGCTCCACGGTGTGTTTCACGGTGACCTCCATGGAGGAAACCTGTTCGTCCTCGCCGATGGACGCGTGGCGCTGCTCGATCACGGCATCACGGGTCGCCTCGACGAAAGTAAGCGCCTTGCCTTCTTACGGCTGATGCTGGCTGGCACCACCAACGATGTACGACTGCAGGTGCAATCGCTGTGTCAACTCGGCGCACTACCCCTCGACACCGACATCGACGCAGTGATCCGCGATCTCAACCTGGACGGCCCGGTGAAGGATCCCACCAAGATGACCCCGGACGAGCTCATCGGTGAGATCCGCGACATCACCAAGGCGCTGTTGGGTTACGGGGCTCGTATGCCCAAAGAACTCATGCTCTATGTGAAGGATCTGCTGTTCTTGGACGGCGCCATGGCTACCCATGCCCCGGACCTGGATTTGTTCAAAACCATCACCGAAATCGCCATGTACTTCGCCACCGAGCATGGCGCCCGTATCGCCAGCGACGTGGGCATGGCAGTGACGCCGGAATCCATCAACATCGACGCGTTCAAAGCTTCAATCGGTGTGTCCAACGACGTTGACACCCTCACCTATGCCGATCTGCAAGAGCGGAGGGCGTTGATCTCCAAGCGTATGGAGGGCCAGCAGCAGGCGGCCCGGGCCGCAGTAAAAGAAGCCAGCCGTTCTACTGGGGGCGGTCGACGAGGTCCCCTTGCCCGTCTTCGCCGCTCGTAGCATGTAACGGTGTGCGCCAGATTCCCGAGAACATCTGGTCTGTGTATGGCAGGTCGCACAAGACGACCGTGTATTTCCCGGACGATCTAAAGATTGCCTTGGAACGCGAGGCGGCGAGACGTGGGTGCTCCGAGGCTCAGGTGATTCGCGATGCTGTCTCGAAGTTGGTGAGCCGTCCGCGCCCGACCACGGGACTGTTCGAGGGCGAGTCGCTGTCGGGACGCAACGATGAGCTACTCAGCGGTTTCGGCGATCGATGATCTCGATACGAGTGCGCTCCTGTCGTTGCTCAATCGCGCTGACATCCTTTCGAATCCTTCAGCTAGCTGTTGACATCTTTCAATGCATTTCATTACTTTGTGTGCACCAACTCACAAGGAGCAGAACTACATGGCAATGCGCGTACTTTCCAGCGATCAGGGCAGGG
>JANYHQ010000155.1 GCA_025358985.1 Acidimicrobiales bacterium | reverse complement strand
CTGCGATCAAGCGGGGCGGACTGGGTGGCCTCGGCAAACGGGTCGAACAGGGTGGCCGAACGCGTCGCTGATCCGGATCGGGCCGAACGTGGACGACCCGACGGGGCTGATGCTTCCACCGGGGCGGGATCGGCCTTTGCGCCGTTGGCTGCGGCATCGGCCCCGCCATCGGAATGTGATTCGGCCACGGCTTTGCGGGCCCGAGTCACTCGCTTTGGTTTGGCTGCCACCGACCCCTGCAAAGCGTCCGCCGAACCCGACGAGCGGCCAGCGTTCGTCCCAACGCCTGCACTCGACCCAACACCTGCACCGCGCAGGATCTGGTCGATGAGAGTTTCTTTCTTGGCACGCGCACCGGGCTTCATGCCCAGCGCTCCTGCGATGGTGGCGAGTTCGTCGCGCTCCTTACGCTCGAGTACCGAACGTTCCAGATCCATCGTCTCTGACATGTGTTGCCTCCAGCGGACTGTGCGATCCGCCCAGGGTCCCGCAATGCGGGACGGGTGAATTGGGGGGTACTTCGACGCAGACCAGGCCGCGAGAAGAGCGGGGCCATAGCGTCGAGGCGAGCTTCGAGGTGCGTTACGTACCCGATTCGACTACGTACGTGCCTGACACACCTTCAAGCGACTGCACCCTATCTCTTCCTGCACCCCATTGACAACCATCGTCCCTGGGCATCCCCCGTGCTCACCGAGCCCGGGTCAAGATGGGCTGAGCTCAGCGATGAATCGGCGGACGGCGTCCACGTCGTTGTCGATGACCAGAACCCGTTGTTCCCGGTTCTCCAACCCCTCGTAAGCCGCCGGGCGACGGGGCTGGTGGCCAAGGGCCTCCACGATGGAGTCAGCGAATTTGGCGGGTAGGGCGGTCTCCAGGCAGATCATGGGAATGTCGGGGGACAACGCCGCAAAATGGCGCGCCACCTTGATGCCGTCGGCAGTGTGAGTGTCCACTACCCGCCCTGTGCGCTCGGACACCTCCCGAATAGTGCTCATTCGATCGGCGTGGCTGGAGGTTCCGCTGGCCAGCCCGGAGTCCGACACCAACCGACGCTGCTCCGGCGACGAGAGATCGAATCGCCCATCAGTTCCTAGGCGCGCGTACAGTTCTCGGGTGACTGCGGCATCGCCACCCACGGAGTCATAGACGAAACGTTCGAAATTGGACGCCTTGGAGATGTCCATCGACGGGCTGCTGGTGGCCTGAACTGCATTTGAAGATCGCGGGGCGTAGATCCCCGTTCGGAAGAACTCGTCCAAGACGTCGTTTTCATTGGTTGCCAACACCAGCCGCTCAATGGGCAATCCCATGGTTCGGGCGACGTGCCCCGCATAGACGTTACCGAAATTGCCACTGGGTACGGCAAAACTCACTCGCTCCTCGTGTGATTCGGTGAGAGCAAAATAGGCCTTGAAGTAGTACACGGTTTGGGCCACCACGCGAGCCCAGTTGATGGAGTTCACCGTGCCGATGTGATGGCGGGCCTTGAACTCGGAATCTTCGCCAATGGCCTTGACGATGTCCTGGCAGTCGTCGAACACGCCGCGCAAGGCCAGATTGTGGATGTTGGGGTCCAAAACGCTGTACATCTGAGCGGCCTGGAATGCGCTGGTACGGCCCAATGGCGACAGCATCACCACCCTGATATGAGGTTTGGACCGCATGGCATAGATGGCGGCACCCCCCGTATCACCAGACGTGGCGCCCAGAATGTTGAGTTCCTCACCACTGCGGTCAAGGACATATGCGAACAGATGACCGAGGAACTGCATGGCCACGTCCTTGAATGCCAGCGACGGTCCATTCGACAGCTCCAGCACATGCAGGTTCTCCCATAACGGCGTGACCGGCGTGATCTCGGAGCTGCCAAAGGCCTCGGCGGTGTACGTGAGCTCCACCAAGTGTTGAAGATCCGGAGTGGGGATATCCGTGGCAAAGCGTCCGATGATCTCCACCGCCAACTCCTGATAGGTCATTGGCCGCATCCGGGCTATGTCGGCGGAGCTGAGACGCGGAATGGTCTCCGGCATCACCAATCCGCCGTCGGGGGCCAGCCCTTCCATGAGTATTTCCAGGAATGGCCGGGGCTCCATTGCGCCGCGCGTGGACACGTACAACATCAGTGATCCTCCACCACTCTCAGCACACTGACCACTCGTTTGACGGCACCGAGGCGACGGAGCTGGCGTAGGCACGCCGCCATCGATGTCTCGCGTGCTTCGTGAGTAATGAAGATGATCCGGGCATCGGCCCCCAATCCTTCCTGCTCCATGGAGCGGATGGATACCGCATGATGCCCGAACGTATTGGCCACAGCAGCCAGCACGCCCGGCTGATCGGTGACCTCGATGTTCAGATAGAAGGCACTGGTGAGTTCGTCGGCGGCGCGCTTGGGGAGACGGATCAGCGTTCCTAAACTGGCGTGGGTGCCCTTTCGGAGATTGACGGCAGCATCGATGACATCGCCCAGTACTGCACTGGCCGTGGGAGCGCCGCCCGCTCCCCGCCCGTAGAACATCAAGCGGCCCACCGATGAACCCTCCACCACCACCGCGTTGTAGGACTCGCGGACCGCCGCCAACGGATGGGTGGTGGGGAGCATGGCTGGGTACACCCGCACACTGAGCGCACCGTTGATTTCTTCGGCCACCGCCAGCAGCTTGATGACGTGGTGCAGTCGGGCGGCAAACGCCACATCGTTAGGAGTGATGCCCTCGATGCCTTCGCGCGACACATCTTTTCCGGTGACTCGGGCACCGAAGGCAATACTCGCCAGGATGGCTGCCTTACTGGCAGCGTCGTGGCCACCAACGTCAGCCGTGGGGTCGGCCTCGGCAAAACCGAGGAGTTGCGCCTCGGCCAGGGCCTCGTGGAAGTCGGCCCCGGACTCACTCATACAAGTGAGGATGAAGTTGGTGGTGCCGTTGACGATGCCGAGTAGCCGGGTGATGGCCTCTCCTACGAGACTTTCTCGGAGTGGCCGGATGAGGGGGATACCGCCCCCCACTGCAGCTTCGAAGAGGAGGTCCACGCCGGCCCGGTCGGCGGCTGCGAAGAGTTGCGGACCGTGCGAGGCCAACAGTTCCTTGTTGCCCGTGACCACCGGCTTGCCGGCCGCCAGGGAGGCCAGGATGGCCGACCGGGCTGGCTCCAACCCCCCCATCAATTCCACCACCAGATCAACATCATCAGCGCCGACCACCTCAGCGGGCGTGGCCATGAGTTGGCGTCGGGAGAGTCCCGGTCGCTTCTTGTTGGTGTCTCGTACCGCCACCCGGGTGACGTTGGTGGCCACGACGCTGCCAGTAAGGCAGCCATCCTGGCGAGTATTGCCTTCGGTGCCCGAGTCACCGGAAAAGATGTGTCGCGCGAAGGCATCGAGGGCATCACTCCTAACGATGTGG
>JANYHQ010000121.1 GCA_025358985.1 Acidimicrobiales bacterium | reverse complement strand
CGCTCTGGCATACGCCCACCGCAATGGTGTGGTCCACCGCGATATCAAGCCCGCCAACTTGCTGTTCGGAGCAGACGGACGGGTGCGTATCGGTGACTTCGGATTGGCCCGGGCGTTGTCGGAAGCATCATGGACCGAACCCACCGGCGGGGCAGGGGGAACTGCGCGTTATGCCGCCCCGGAACAGGCCCGAGGACGCGTGGTGGACGGCAAGGCCGACGTCTATGCCTTGGTGCTCACGCTCATCGAATCCATCACCGGCTCGGTGCCATTCCCGGCCGATACGGAGTTCGGCATACGAATGGCACGGTTGCAGGGGCCGATTCCGGTACCCGAGGGACTTGGTCCACTGGCCGAGGCCCTGGCTCCTGGCGGAGCCCTTGAACCGGATGACCGAGTGGATGCTGCGGGGCTGGCCGAACTGCTGGAGAGGGCCGCTCGACGACTGCCCAGGCCCACGCCTATTCCGCTCGCCGTCCCCATCGACCTCGATCGATTGGTGGGGATCGGCGCCGACCCCACCATCCATGCGGGTGTGGGTGTGGGTGTGGATGTGGGTGTGGATGTGGATGTGGATGTCGCATCGACCCGGGTCGCCGATGATGCGGCGAACGATGTGGTGGATCTCACGGGTGATCCTGGTTTCCCAGCGACTGACATGTTGAACATCACCCCCACGTTCAGTGCCGAAGTCACCGCCGATGTCACTGCCGAAGTCACCGCCGACGTCACGGAGCGGAGCGCCGCCGCTTCTCCGATGCAGACCCATGTTTCTCCCAACGCGCACTCTCCCGGAGCGAGACGACGATGGGTATGGCGGGGCGTGGCCGCAGTGATACTCGTTCTGGTTTTGGTCGGTGGCACCGTTGGATACTCATGGTGGAAATCGCGCCCCGTCTACACGGTGATCCCGTTGGTCGCAGGCCAGACCCTGGATGGTGCTCGGACCAAACTGACAGCTGGCAAGTTCGTGGTACGCATCACGCGACGACGAGACGAGAAGGTGGCATTGAACTCGGTCATCGAGCAGAGTCCCGCACCCGGTCTGCGCGTCAAGCAGAAGGCGGCGGTGGCATTGGTGTTGTCCGACGGTCCCAGCCCCCGAATGGTTCCTGCGCTGAACGGTCTCGATGAGGACGGAGCCAAACGGCAACTCGATGCGCAGCAGCTGAAACTCGGAACGGTCACCCGCACCGCTGACGAGACGGTCCCGGAGTCCATCATCATCAGTTGGTCCCCCCAGGGTGAGGTGGCGCGCGATAGTGCGGTAGATGTGGTGGTCTCCAGCGGGCCCGCACCGCGGATCGTGCCCAACATCTCTGGCATGTTGCCGGACGAGGCCAAAAAAGCGTTACCGGATGGACTCACCGGCGACGTCGTGCGCCAATCAAGCGAAAAGGTCCCGGCCGGAACCGTCATCGCGTCGAATTACAAACCGGGAACTGCGCTTCCGCGCGGTGCCAGCATCCGGATCATCGTGTCCAGTGGTCCAGCATTGGTGAAGATCCCCGCGGTACGGGGACTTGACGTGAACACAGCATTTGCCCGCTTACGTGATGCGGGGTTCAGCGTGTCCGGCACGAAGGGGTCACCCGACCAGCCCGTGGTCTCCACGGAACCATCAGAGGGAAAGGCGGTGAAGAAAGGTACGGCCATCACATTGATCACCGGACCAATCACCGGACCCGCCAACTAGATCTTGTTCTTGATGTCGATGGCGGCCGGGCCGATGAGCACGATGAACAACGTCGGTAGGATGCACAGCACCAACGGGAACAGCACCTTCACCGGGAGCTTCATGGCCTTTTCCTCAGCGCGCTGACGACGTCGACGACGCTGTTCGGCGGCCTGAACCCGCAGTACCTGGGCCATGGGGATGCCGTACTGCTCCGCCTGCAGGATTGCTCCCACGAACTGTCGCAACTCGGGCACTTTGTTACGGGCTGCCATGCCGCGCAGGGCTTCGGCCCTCGACAACCCAGCAGCAACGTGTTGCAGCGTTCGCATCAACTCCTGGGCCAACGGTCCTTCATTGGACTTGGCGGTACGAGCCATGGCGGCATCAAAACCCAGACCCGCCTCCACGCCGACAGTGATCTGGTCGAGTACGTCGGGAAGTGACTTCAAGATGAGTTGTTGACGTTTGGTGGCCTTGTTCTTGATGAGGATGTCGGGCAGGAAAAACCCGAGCACGGGGGTACCGACGAGTTGGATGAACCACAGTTTTCCGCTACCACCGAGCAGTGAGAATGAGCGCAGCAGGCCAAGGGCGAGCAACACCAGCTTCACGCCGATGACCTTTTCCACCGTCCACTTCGTGTCACCGGACAACATCAAGCGCATCTCGATGGTGTCAGCCCAGCCAACTGGGGTCAGCTTGCGCAACCGTGCCAACGTGGAGTTGACGAACGGCATCACGGCGCGGTCCTTGGCCGAAGTACTGAGGAACGCCTCACGTAAATCGGTGGGGCCGCCTCCACCGCCACCTCCGCCGCGACTACCGAGAAGGTCGTCAGCGCTCACGGTGGAGTTGTCGGCCCCCAGAAACGTCCACGCCAAAAGACCCGCGGCAGCGGGAATGGCAACAACGCCGAAGAGCATCAGCGGGTCCATGTCAGACTCCTAAAATTCGATCTTGCAGAGATTGAACAGCCAGATGCTGCCGATCAGCATGAGCAGCGAACCGCCGCCCAACAGATAGAGGCCTTGGCCGGAGAACAGTTTGCTGATGTAGTCGGGGTTGGACAGTTTGATGAACAACCCCAACACGATGGGCATACCGATCAGCACCACTGCTGAGAGGCGGCCTTCAGCGGAGAGCGTCTCCACCTGACGGCGAAGGTCGGCCCGGTCACGAATGGTGTTTCCGACCTGCTCGAGCACCTCAGCCAGATCGCCACCAACGTCGCGGTTGATCTCTACTGCGGGGATCACCCACTCAAGATCCACGCAACGAAGGCGCTCTGCCAAAGACTTCAACGACTCCACCAGGTCCCGACCAAGACGGGTCTCCACCACGACGCGGTGGAACTCTTCCTTGGTGGGCGACTCGCCTTCGCGAGCGACTGAATCGAGCGCCTGGACAAGCCCCTGACCGGCTCGCATGGAGGAGCTGAGGAGCTGCAGGGTGTCGCTCAGCTGATCGCCGAACTTCTTCGAACGCTTGTTGGCACTGCGATCCACGTAGAACTTGCATCCGAACGCTCCGATGAGGACAAACAGGGGAAAGCCCACTGAGCCAAAGCGCAGCCAGCCGAGCATGCCGCACACCAGTGCAATCACGGCGGACAGAATGAGGAACTCAGCGGACCGCAAGTTGATGGCGGCGCGCTCCAACCACACGTTGAGCGAGCGGGACTTACCGCTCTGCTCCAGTTTGCGGTCGGCCAAATCTGTAAGTGCGCGTGAGATACCAGCAACCGGTGTCTTCACCACCTTGGGGGCGACGTCGTAACCAGTGAGGTTGAGCTTTTGGGGCTTGGCCGCCGTGAGCTGGAGGAGGAGGGTGAGCAGCG
>JANYHQ010000035.1 GCA_025358985.1 Acidimicrobiales bacterium | reverse complement strand
CAGGGTTCGGAGTCCGGGTCATCGGTGCCATCACTCGGGAGCGGGTGGCCATCGTGCGGGCGGCTGATGCCATTGTGCGTGATGAGATCAGGGCGGCGGGATTGGAGCGTTCGTTGTGGCAGGCCTTTGCGGTGCTGCCCGTGATTCGTACCGTGGGGGTCATGGGGGACGAGCGCACCTATGCGTACCCCATTGTGCTGCGTGCTGTTACCAGTGACGACGCCATGACGGCCGACTGGGCCCGCCTGCCCTACGACGTGGTGGATACCATCTCGCGGCGCATCGTCAATGAGGTGAGGGGTGTCAATCGAGTGGTTCTCGACGTCACGTCCAAGCCGCCCGGCACCATCGAGTGGGAGTAGCTCGCCCCGCCCCGCGAATTTTGCGACCAGGTCGTTCTCGTCGCAAATTTCGTTGCGGGCGACGTATTTTTGCTACGGGTTGGGGTAGTCGCAAAATTTGGAGGGCTCCTACCCGATCCCGCCCCCTGTGTATAGGTGGCGGGATCCGAGTGGTCATTGTCATTGACGCCATCCGCGCACTAGTCCCACACTGACGAGGTGAGCTTGCACCGGGTGGCCCTGCTGCTAGTCGACCGATTCCAGTCGCTCGATCTCACCGGTCCCTTCGAGGTGTTTCCGCCGCCAATTCGCTGCAGAAAACCCCGTCCTACCAACTCTCCACCGTGTCCGTCACCGCTGGACCCGTCACCAGTGAGAGCGGACTCAAGGTGACGGCGGACCGCAGTTTCTCCGAGGTGAACCCGTCCGAGGTTGACACGCTGTTGGTGGTGGGTGGCATTGGAGTGATGGAGGCCAGGAGCAACCGCGAACTGGTGGCGTGGATCGCCCAAACCGCCGCCCACGCCCCCAGAGTGGCATCGGTGTGCACCGGGGCGTTCCTCCTGGCCGAGGCTGGCCTACTCAATGGGGTTCCGGTCACCACCCACTGGGCCAGGGCCGATCGACTGGCTCGCGAGTATCCCAACGTCGTAGTGGATGCCGATCCGATCTACATCCGACATCACAAGCTTTGGACTTCGGCGGGAGTCACCGCCGGCATCGACATGGCATTGGCCATGGTGGAAGCCGACCTTGACGCCGAACTAGCCCAAACTGTGGCTCGATGGTTGGTGATGTTCCTCCGCCGCCCCGGGGGACAGACCCAATTCGCGGCGCCGGTGTGGTCGGCACCAGCGGAGCGTCCGGCGGTGCGGGCAACGCAAGATCCAATTCATGCCAACCCACAGGGCGACCACAGTGTGGCCGTGTTGGCGCAGGCGGCCGCCATGAGCGAACGCAACTTTCTGCGCGTGTTCTCGCGCGAGGTGACTTGCACGCCAGCGGTGTATGTCGAACGGGTGAGGGTGGAAGCAGCCCGTGGAATGTTGGAACAGCATGGCGGTGGTGTGGATTCGGTGGCATCAGCGTGTGGCTTCGGTACTGCTGAAACCATGCGTCGCGCCTTCATTCGGCGTCTCGGTGTTGCCCCGGCGGACTACCGCCAACGATTCTCGAAGGTTCCCACTACAGCGCAAGCAGGAGAAACTCTATGACCACGTATGGAGTTGTCACATTCGAGGGAGCCGAGGAGCTCGACTTCGTTGGGCCGTGGGAGGTGTTCACGGTTTCGGCCATGGTGCATAGCGCAGACACTGCCGATCGAGTGGTGCTCATCGCCGAAACCATGGATCCGGTACGGTGCAACAAGGGCCTGCGAGTACTCCCCGATGCTACGTTCACAGATCATCCGGTGCTCGATGTGGTGTTGGTACCCGGTGGGATGGGCACACGCCAGCAAGTGGAGAACACGGTGTTGCTGGACTGGTTGGCTGCAGTGTCGGCCACCGCCACGTGGGCCACCAGCGTGTGCACTGGATCGTTGCTATTGCGTGCTTGCGGCGTGGCCAAGGACAAACGGGTAGCCACTCATTGGAGTTTTGAGGACGCCCTCCAAGCACGGGGCAACATCACTGTGGTGCGTGACGCCCGGTGGGTGCGTGACGGCAAGGTGGTCACCAGTCAAGGGGTGTCGGCCGGTATCGACATGGCGTTGTGGCTCATCGGCCAGATCGATTCACCCGCCCATGCCAAGGCAGTGCAGCGCTATATTCAGTACGAACCGGCGCCGCCCTACCAGGCCGAGGTGTAGCCCACACCCCCACCCCGCCTTCAACTGGTAGCAAAATTCGTCACGGGCGCAGCAAAATTGCGACGGGTTCGATGGGTCCTGTCACCTCCCTTCAACTGGTAGCAAAATTCGTCACGGGCGGGGGAAAATTGCGACGAGTTGGGCCCGCCCCCGCCCCTCAATTCAGGAGGTTCACGACCACCGCCGTGCCCTGACCGATGACCCGAATCGCCAAATCACCATCGGCCACCACCGTTTCGTAACAGGCCACTGACTGCCCATCGAAGCTCAAACCCTCACTCAGCGCCACCACGGCCACGGCCACGATGTCAGCCTCATCGGTGATGTCCACCAGTGACACGTCGGCCCACCCTTCCCCCCGACGGACAAACAGGTTGAACTCGGTCACGGGCCCGTCGATCAGCGAGCAGCCAGGCGCCAATTCTCCCGGGAACTGCAACACCTGCCCCACACTGTCGGCCCTACCCACACCGTGCAGACCCATACCGGCCCCACTCAACAACATCTGCCACCGCTCATATCCAGCAAACACCGAGAACTGGCTATCCGTCTCCATAGTGACAACGGTGATTCGCCACCGGAAGTCGTCGGGCCGGCCGTCACAGAACAACTCCAATGACGTGCCGCCCCCATTGCGCCACGGCACCGTCACGTGCTGGTTGGCTCGAACGATGCGTGACACGGGCGGCACAGTAACGGTGGATGCTCCCGGATTGTCGCACCCGCACCGGTAGGGTGGCAGTGCCATGCCGGCGCAATCCCCACCCGTCAGTGATCAGAACGCGCTCTTCGACCTCCGAGGCCGTACTGCGTTCTTGCCCCCCGCCCCGGGGCAGGCCCCGTCGCGCGTCAACCTTCACGATGGGAATGACGACACCACTGCCGCTCCGCGTCGGCGTGCCGTTCCCGTAGACGAATTGTTGGAGGGCCTCAATCCCAATCAGCGTGACGCGGTACTCCACGATGGTGGCCCGCTGTTGGTAGTGGCGGGTGCCGGCTCCGGCAAAACCCGCGTACTCACCAGCCGTATCGCCCATCTCATCGGATCACGCGGGGTCAGTCCATTTCAGATTCTGGCCATCACCTTCACCAACAAAGCCGCGGATGAAATGCGGCACCGCGTGGCTGCCCTGGTGGGTCCGGTAGCTGAGCGTATGTGGGTATGTACGTTCCACTCGGCATGTGTGCGCATTCTGCGCCGTGATGCGCATCGGTTGGGATATCGGTCCAGTTTCACCATCTACGACCAGTCCGACGCCGTGCGTCTGGTTCAATTCGTACTGCGAGACCTCAATCTCGACCCCAAGAAGTTTCCACCCCGAACGGTGCATGCCGTTATCAGTGCCGCCAAGAACGATTTGGTAGATGTGGAGGCGTATCAAATCCGTGCACAAAACATCTATGAGCGACGCATCGCTGAAGTATATGGTGAGTATCAGCGTCGACTGTTGGCGGCCAGCGCCATGGACTTCGATGATCTGCTCCTCGTTGCCGTCCAGTTGCTGCGGACCGAGCCCGAGGTGTTGGAGCACTACCGCACCCGATTCCGCCATGTGTTGGTGGATGAGTATCAAGACACCAATGCTGCACAAAATGCTCTCGTTCTGCTGCTGGCCCAGGAGCATCGCAACGTCACGGTGGTGGGCGATGGCGATCAGTCCATCTATCGGTTCCGTGGTGCCGATGTACGCAACATCAACGAGTTCGAACAGACGTTTCCCAATACCACCATCATCGTGCTGGATCAGAATTACCGATCCACCCAAACCATTCTCGACGCAGCTAATGCCGTCATTTCCAACAATGTTGGGCGTACCCCCAAGCACCTGTGGACGGATCACGACGGGGGCGACAAGATCGTCCGCTTCCACGCGGAGGACGAACGTGACGAGGCGGCGTGGATCACCCGTGAGATGGACCGGTTGCATCGGGTGGAGTCGCATCACTGGGGCGACATGGCCGTCTTCTATCGCACCAACGCCCAATCACGTGCGTTGGAAGAGCAGTTGGTGCGCGTCGGTGTCCCGTATCGCGTAGTGGGCGGTACCAAGTTCTTCGATCGTCGTGAAGTAAAAGATCTGCTCGCTTATCTTCGTGTGCTCATCAACCCCAGTGACGAGGTGTCGCTCAAACGGGTGGTCAACGTGCCCAAACGTGGGGTAGGCGACACATCAGTGGGTCGGTTGGACGCATGGGCCCGCAGTCAGGGACGCCCATTTTTCGAGGCCATGTCCATGGCTGCGGAGGCAGGTATCACGGGCCGCGCCCTCAAGGGGGTCAACGATTTTCTGGCTGTCATCGACACGTTGCGCGAGGTAGAGGGCGGCCCCGCTCAAGTGATTGAAGCGGTGTTGGAACGTACCGGCTATGTGGCTGAGTTGGAGATGGAGGGTGGCATCGAAGCGGCTGGCCGTTTGGAAAACCTCAATGAATTGTTGGGTCAAGCGCGTGACTACGAGCGCTTGGATGAGTTTCTGGAGTCGGTCAGCCTCACCGCCAACATCGACGAGGTAGGGCCTGATGGCACGCAGGTCACCCTCATGACGTTGCATACGGCCAAGGGTCTGGAGTTTCCGGTGGTGTTCCTCATCGGTATGGAAGACGGTGTGTTTCCTCATATCCGCAGCCTCGGGGAGCCCACCGAGTTGGAGGAGGAGCGGCGCCTGGCATACGTGGGCATCACCAGAGCTCGACAGCGGCTGTATCTCACCCATGCGTGGTGTCGCAGCCTGTTCGGGTCAACGCAGTACAATCCGCTGAGTCGATTCGTGGCAGAGATTCCCGAAGAACTCATCACGGTCCAGGGCGATCGTAAGCGTGGTGGGCAATGGAGCGAAAGTGGCCGATCGTGGGCTGATCGTGACGATAGGGGGCGGCGCTCACGCGAAAGCGAAGAACCGGGCGGTCGCGTGTACGGGGCTGCGGCGTTCCGCGATGACGTGGTCGATGCCGCCATACGTGCTGGCTCCGCCTCACCGGCCAAAACCACCGGAGCGGAAGCGCTCGGGCTCAGCGTGGGTGACGACATCATGCACGGCAAGTACGGCGAGGGCGCCATCATCGAGCTGTTGGGCAGTGGTGACAAGACCGAGGCCGTGGTGCGGTTCGCCAGTGTGGGTGAGAAACGGTTCCTGCTCGCTTGGACGCCACTGAAGAAGGCCAGGTAGAACGGGTCCCGATGTCAGCGCCAGTGGTTCTCATTCATGGTTGGGGCGGCTCGTACCAGCGCACGTGGTCCGGCACGGGCATGGTGGATCTGTTGGCCGATGACGGGCGGCGGGCCATCGGCGTGGATCTGCTGGGTCACGGTGACGCCCCCAAGCCCAGCGACCCGGCCGCTTATGTGGATCTCACCCAGCGCGTCATTGATGCCATTCCGCCGCTGGGTCCTGTGGACGGCGTTGGGTTTTCGTTGGGGGCAATGACCCTGCTGCAACTCATGTGTCGCCAACCCACCCGGTTCGGTCGGGTGGTCATTGCCGGTGTAGGCGACGGGCTATTTACCCGTGAGGTGGGTCGCAGCGAGCAGGTGGCGTTGGCGTTGGAGGGCAAGGGCGAGGCGTCGGACATTGCCGTCCAAGCTCTGGCCGAGTACGGCCGTTCAGAGGGCAATGACCCCATTGCGTTGGCCGCCTGTATGCGCAGGCCCGACCCCCCGGATCTCATAACAGCGGAGCGCCTAGGTGCTGTTACGGCCACGGTGTTGGTGGTCATCGGCGATGAGGACTTTGCCGCCCCGGCCGATCAGTTGGCGGCAGCGTTTCCCAATGGCACGTTGAAGGTATTGCGCAAAACGGATCATTTCGCTACGCCTGAATCGTTCGGGTTCGTGGACGCCGTACTGCGCTTCCTGGCTTGAAGGCCGTCAGCGGTTCTTCGGTAGACGGGCAACGGTGGACGTGGCTTCCACGGGCACGGGAGGCCATACCGATTTGGCCCTGAGGTCAACCGCCAACTGATTGCCCTGCGTTGTCACCGTGTAGTGCTGCAGACCGGTGCCATCGGCGGGGAAGGTGACCCCGTCGCGGCACGGGTCAACAAAGTGTTTGGAGACAAAGTCCCATCCCACCGGACAGTTTCGGGGCTGGCCATCGGGCACCGCCCGAAAAGCCGCCCATCGACCGTCCACGTGATTGACCCAGATATCGGTGTTGCCCAGCAGGCTCTGGAACAGCCGTGGTCCTGTCTTTTCGATCTTGGCGGCGTACTTGTCGGCCTGGCGGGACAGGTCCAACACGCTGTTGCCCAGGCGCACCTTGTCCGGGTTCTTGCGCGCCGTTTGGGCCAGGTTGAACACCACCAGGCCACCGACGCCCAGCGTGAGCGCCAACGCAATGAGCAGGCCGCGTCCGTGCGATCCCTGGCGACCCAAACCCAATGGTTGTCCGGCGGGCCCGACCGGGGCAGGTTGTGGGCGACCCGATGGGCGCGGCGGTGGAGGGGTGGGTGTGTCTGGTTGGGTGGGGTCGGGGGACACCTCACTAGTATGCGCGCTGTACCCGGCCGGTCCGGTACGCACGCCTCTCCGAGCAAGGAACTCTCACACGTGGATCT
>JANYHQ010000032.1 GCA_025358985.1 Acidimicrobiales bacterium | reverse complement strand
TGGCGACGTGCGTGAAGCGGGCACGGTGGCGGAGTTGACCTTGGTGGAACTTATGCCCGGAGACGCTCCGCATACCCAAGTCACCCTGGCCGATGAGATGCCCCCTATTGGCCAAGTGGCAACGTGAGCGCAGACCGAGGTTCAGAGCGCCGCCAAGGCGATGTTTATGTCGTCACCGACGACGACCGTGCCAGCTTCGTGCGGGATGGGTACGTGCACTTACCAGCGGTGTTGTCCGCTACAGAATTGGCGGAGGTGGCCGCCGTCTACGACCGTTTTCTACGCCGCGACATCGACGTACCCGGCAAGGACTTCAACGACATGACCACCGGTGAGCACGGCACCGACCCCACCGGGTACTCCATCATCAACGTGATGCTGCCGCGTGTGTACTTCCCGGAGTGGCAGGGCAACCTCTACGAGCGACGAGCCGAGTCCATTGCCAAGCAGTTGTGCGGCGAGGGTATGACCATCGACTTCGATCAACTCCTGGCCAAGCAGCCGTTCAAAGCTGACGCCGTATTTGGATGGCATCAAGACCAGGCGTACTGGGTGGACACCGACGACCGGCGTACCGCAACGTGTTGGCTGGCCGTTGACGACAGTACGGTGGACAACGGTTGTATGCAGTTCTTACCCGGTAGTCACCGTGAGCCAGTGCGCCCCCATCACCCGCTCCACGGGGACCGAGAGAAGAGCCATACGTTGGTCACGGATCTGCGCCCCGCCGACGTGATGGTGCCTGTGGAGATCCGGAGCGGAGACATCACGGTGCACAACGAAGGGGTACTGCACGGCTCGGGCGGTAACCATTCCGCCAACTATCGGCGCGCGTACATCGTGGCGCTGCGGTCAACGAGCACCGTCGCCGCCGAGCGCACCCTGGGCTTCACCCACTCTCACAACGACAACCATGATGTGCTCACCGCAGTTGACGGGCTGCACGCTGATAATTGAGGTACTTATGAATCACACGCCTGTGATTCATAAGTAGGCGCGCGGCCATTTTCCTCCACCGCTTTTCGCGGCTACTGTGCTATGCGCACCTAGTTATCAGAGGTACGACCAATCGAGCATCACCAAACGATCAGGAGTCACGATGAGTGAAACGTCAGCGGCGGCAACCGGAGGGTTCCTCCTGTGGCGAGCCACGAACGCCTGGCAACGTGCACAGCGCGCTGCTCTCGAACCGTTCGGCCTGACCCACGTGCAGTACGTGCTGTTGGCCACGCTGGCCGCAGCTGACAAGAAGGGTGTGTCGCAGGCGCAAGCCAGTACACAGTCCGGCGTGGACCCAATGACCACCTCTCAGGTGTTGCGTACCCTCGAGGGTCGCGAACTGGTCACTCGGGCGCCGCATCCCGACGACCGTCGCGCCCATCGCGTATCGGTGAGCGCCGCAGGCCGCGCCCTGGTGCGCAAGGCCGCCCCCAAGGTGGAGAAGGCCGACAATGAGTTTTTCGCTCCGGCCGGCGCAGACAAGGCCAAGGTGCTGGCTTCGCTCACCAAGATGGCTGGCCTGTAGTTCGTTCGTTGAATCACACGTTCGACGGTGGGGCGCTTCGGCGCCCCACCGTCGCGTCACGGCGTCCACCCGGCAACTGCTACAAACGCGACAATGACCACTGACGCTGTCACCGTCGCCGACATCCGCGAGGCACGCCAACGCATCGCAACGTACGTCCGCGTCACCCCGATCATCACGGTGAGCGTGCCGACACCCACTGGTCCGGTCACGTCGGTGCTGAAGCTGGAGTCGCTCCAGGTGACCGGCTCGTTCAAGCCTCGTGGTGCATTCAACAGCCTGCTCCAAACGGACGCTGCTGCGGTGGTGGCGGTATCGGGGGGAAATCACGGCTTGGCCGTGGCCTACGCCTCCCATGTGCTGGGCCGTACTGCGCTCATCGTGGTACCCAACTCTGCCGCCACCAACAAGGTTGAAGCCATGCGTCGATTCCATGCCGACGTGGTGCAACACGGCGATGTTCCGGCCGAGGCATTCAGCTTTGCCGAGCAGATCATTGCGGAGCGCGGCTGGCCCCTCATCCACCCCTACGACCAAGCCGCCACCGTGGCAGGGCAAGGCACCCTTGGGCTGGAGATGATGGACCAAGCTCCCACAGTCACGCATTGGCTGATGGCGGTGGGGGGTGGCGGTTTTCCTGCGGGTACAGCACTAGCCATGGATGGGCAGGCCGTGGTGGTGCCAGTGGAACCGTACGGATGCCCAGGCCTCTACGAAGCTCAGCGCGCTGGCAATCCGGTGCCGGTAGGAGCTGCGGGAGTGGCCCGTACGAGCCTGGGGGCGCCGTCGTTGGGACAGATTCCGTGGGCCCTACTCCGTGACCGGGTGCCGCCGTGTGTGCTGGTGACCGACGAACAGATAGTGGAAGCCCAGCGTTGGCTGTGGAGCGAGATGCGCATAGTGGCCGAGCCGGGTGGTTCCACCAGCCTGGCTGCGTTGATGAGTGGGGCGTGGGTGCCCGACGCGTCCGGCGCGAAAGACTCGGTGGGGATAGTGGTGTGCGGCGGCAATGCCGACGCACTGCCGGTATGAGCAGCCTCAGACGGCCGGGGCCAGGCCCACGGTGCCCTGTGCGCCGTGATGGTCAGTGGCGAGGCCTTTTAATCGGCGGCGGCCCCTGGCCCCCGCCCCTAGGAACACCGCCAAGAACACTGCAGACTCCACCAACACAATGGTGGGACCCGAAGGGGTGTCCCAGAAATAGCTGAGGTACATCCCCAATCCTCCCCCCACAGCACCTATGGCGGTGGACAGAACCAGCATGGGGGCAAATGAGTTGGTGAGCAGCCGGGAGATGACGGAGGGGGTCACCAATGTGGCGGCAATGAGGGTGACACCCAAGACCTTCATGGTGGCCAATACCGCGAAGCTCATGGTGAGCATGAGGCCGGCATCCATGAGGCCGTTGCGTACGCCGCTGACCTCAGCCACCTCGGGGTCGAAGGTGAGAAACAGCAACGGTCGGTAGTTGGACACCACGAACACGGTGGTGAGCGCAGCCACCGCCAGCACCAAGAACACGTCGTTGCGCGATACGCCCAGGATGGAGCCGAACAAGGTGGCATCGATGCTGCGATTGACCCGCCGGAACAACGCTTTGAGCACCAGACCCAGCGCGAAGCTGGCCGTGGTGATGACTCCGATGGCTGCATCGGAACCGATGATGCGCCGTTTGGTGACACGGCCAATGGCCAGGCCTGTGGCCAACCCCCATACCCCGGCGCCGATGAAGAAGTTGAAGCCAATGGCGGCACTGACGGCGGCACCACCGAAGATTGAATGCGACAGTCCGTGACCGAGATAGCTCATGCCGCGCAACGTGATGTACACGCTGAGCAAACCGCAGAGTGCCCCCGCGATGACGGCTACCAACATGGCCCGCACCACGAACGGTTGTCGAAACGGTTCCGATAACGCAGTGGCCAACATCATGTGGTTCATGCTGAACGCAGGCGGGCCATACGGTCCACCACCATGGGTACTCCCATGTGATCAAGGACATCCATAGGCGCGCCGTATGTCTGCTCCAGTACGAGTGGCGTGAGTACTTCGGTGGGTGTGCCCTCACCAGTGATACGGGTGTTGACGCAAACAAGTTTGGGGAGGTGAGCAGCAATGCCATTGAGGTCGTGCGTGGTGAGTGCCACTGCCAGCCCCCCCATATTGAGATCCGACAGCAGGTGCAACACCTCGTGACGGGTACGGACGTCGACGCCCGAGGTGGGCTCGTCCAGCAGCAAGAGGTGAGGGTCGCCCATGAGTGCACGCGCTAGAAAAACTCGTTGCTGCTGGCCTCCGGAGAGCGCCCGGATGTGGCGCCCTCCCAATCCCCCTACACCGAGCTTTTCCAACAAATCGTCCACCAATTGCTGCTCGCCCTTGGCCCGCCACGGCATGCGATGAATGCGATGACGCGACATGAGCACCACCTCGCTGACAGTGACCGGGAAGTTCCAGTTGACGGTTTCCAGTTGGGGCACATACCCCACGCGCAGATCATCAGCCCGGCGAACGGCGCCGGAGCGTGGAGTGACGCTGCCGAGCAACGCTCGCAACATGGTTGTCTTGCCGGCACCAGACGGCCCCACGATGCCTACGAAGTCTCCACTGTTCAACGAGAAATGGA
>JANYHQ010000003.1 GCA_025358985.1 Acidimicrobiales bacterium | reverse complement strand
CGAAAAGTGCGCCGATGCTCTCCATCGACATCCCCTCGTCGTGAAGGGCTCGGGCCTCGGCCCGCTGTAGCCGCCCGGCCGCTTCAACGAGGTCGAACAGGCTGGCACGCGCTCGTTCGACGATGAGTGGCCGCTCCTCCTCGGAAACAATGACTGTGTACGGCACGTGCTTGGCCCGTCGTTCGCTGATGTGTCGAGCTCGTTCGGCGATGCTGGTGTGGTTTTGAGAAATCCCATCAAGCACACTCAGCAAATTTTGGATGGCGCGCAACACAGCATCGTCCTGCTCCGCTTCAATGAGAGAGACGACGTGCTCGGGCTTCTGGCTCACACCACAGGAGCGTACCCTTCATGAGGATTGGCTCAGGCGTTGCTATGGCCCCGCAGGCCGTGGTTTCTCATGCCGAGCAACGTGGCGTTGGCAGCCATGAAGGGTTGTATGAGGAGATCGACGAACACGACAAAGAACAGTGTGCCGATGCCCATCACTATTCCCTGGCCAGGACGGAGTTGAACCCTCGGAAGCGCCAGCATGATCCACCCCGATAGGAGCAACAGGATCTCCAGCATGGTCTTGAACACCCAGAACTCTCTGCGAAACTTGGATACCATGGTGATGGCCACAAGATCCATCGCCCGAATGCCTATTCCACTCATAATGATCAGCGACGACGCATAGGCACACAAGATGACTGCTGTGATCATGAGCGGCCAATGCGTATAGGGCATATGCGACGCCAGCTCATGTTTTTTTCCGAAGTCAATGAGCCGCCCGCAAAAGACGAATGTCACGAATGGCGAGATGATGGGTATCTTCGTGTTCCAAATCGCCCACACCGCCAGCATGACCGCGGCGAACCCGCCTTCGGCAATGGCGTAGCTGTTGAAGTGCAACACTCGTTGGAGGCCGGTCGAGAATACGTAGAGGGGATCGGCCCCGAGACCAGCCCACGCGAAAAAGCAGACACCCGTGGAGAATCCGACGCAGCCGAGCAAGTAAGTGACGTATTGGCGGGCCGTGAAGCGGGGGATGAGCCAATGGCTCAGCGCACCTATCGCAGCGCTGCGCGGCGACAGTTGGGCATTGGGCATCACAGCCTCAGGGAGTGTCATTTGATCGTTCGGCATTGCGTCGGCTCTCTCGGTCGAGTTCTGGGCAGACCAACCGTACCGACAAACCCAGGGTGGACGCAAGGGGTATTGCGTTAGTTTTGGTAGAGAGCCTGAACTCAGCGGATAGGCACGACAGGCCTGCGACAACAGCAGCTGCGCACTGCTGTTGTCGCACCTGTTTTGACTCCGAGCAATGCGCTAGGAAACGGTTCCACCGCCGGCACACACATCTCGGGCAACCTCAGAAGAACAGCCCTCGTACGACTCGGGTATTGGGCACCGGGCGAGTAGGCGAAGTAATAGCCGACGTTGAGAAAGTCATAGACCTGAACTTCAATCAATCCCTCTCTGCTCCGGAATGAGCAATTCCGATAGGGATTTGGAGGGCGCTTGTTTCCCCCCACGTAGTATCCATTCGGGCTATCGCCGGATCCACCACCGCCCCCCGGTTCACGGGGAGCAGTCACCAAAATGGTGTCTAGGCGTGGCGTGCCATCCCAGGCGGCACATTCTTGGGGCGATGCACATTCGTCGGCACCAGCTGCTGGGGCAAGGGCCAACGAACCCGTCCATCCAGCAAGCGAACATCCAACCACAGCCATAGCTGCGATAGATTTCCGAAACGTCATAAGTCCTCCTCGTGTGGGGTGTGAACCATGGACCCCCTACAGACGACGCCGACGGGTGGTGCGGTTCCCGGAAACTCTTGCTGCGTCGAAACGATGGTGGAATGGGTCAGGACCCGCCTCGGCTACCAAATCCCCAATTCATGTTGGAGTGCTACACGCTGCACGCGGCATTGGCCCGTGAGACCTCCACGGTGCGACTCAGCGCACTGGTCACCCGCAACACGTATCGCAATCCTGCATTGCTCGCCAAGATCGCAACCACGCTGGACATCGTCTCGGGTGGCCGTGCGCAACTCGGGATTGGCGCCGGCTGGTTCGAGCTGGAACACGACGCATTCGGCATCGAGTTCGGCACCTTCACCGACCGTTTCGAAACGCTCGAAGAGTCCCTGCAGATCATCGTTGGACTCTCACGTGGTGAGCGAGTCACGCTTGATGGCGATAGGTACGGCGTCAAAGATGCCATCAACTCTCCTGCGCCGGTGTCGCGCTTCCCGGTGATGATCGGCGGTGGCGGGGAACGCAAAACACTTCGCATGGTGGCCCAATATGGCGACGAGTCGAACCTCATCGCCGAAGCAACGGATCTTCCCCGCAAGCTCGACGCCTTGGCGGCCCATGGAAGAAGCCCAGAGTGGCTTGGCAGCATTCTTCGGACGGCGAGGAATCAATGTCGCGAACCTGTCCGATGACCAGCGCGCCGCCATGACCGCACGGTTCATCATCGGTGATCCCGACACTGTGGGCGAGCGCCTGACCGCTGACCTCGCACTCGGCATCGACGGCTTCACCATCAATGCTCCTGCCAATGGCCATATCGAAGGGCGAGTGGCGCTCCTCGGCCGTACCGCAGCGGCAGTGGTGGGTTGATGCCGGGGCCAAGGGCCTTCGAGACCATCTGGGGCTCCGCCCGGACGAAGAGTCAGACGCCTCTATCGACGGCAACGCGCCATTCGATTGGAGCCTCGATCGACCGGACCACGAAATGTGGTGCAGGACAAGGGCTTGGCCGTGCTTCGGTCGGTCGAGGGCGCAGTGTTGACTGATCAGATGGTGCGTGATCTTCGCGGCGCCGACCAGCGCTGAGCGTGGCTCGGATTCTTTACGCGACTCACACACGCATCTTGCCTAGCTGCAGTAGCGAGACTGCGACCGGCACTTGCTGGCCACGCCGTCTTCGAGACTGGCTCGATGCAGGCGACCAACTGGCGTTGTTTGAGGGCTTCGCAACGCTCGGAATCACGGGCGGCGCAACGTACGACGAACTTGTAGGTACCGCAGCAATGGCCGGAGGTCGTCGCCTGCGCAGTCGTGACCGTCGCGCTGATCGCATGTACTCATTGCTCAGAGTGGACGTCGAGTTCGTCCCTGACTACCTCGAACATGCCACGTGTGTCATGCGCGTTTGCCGACTTCGCGTGCGGCGGCATCAGCGGCATCACTGCCAGCAACCTGTCGAAGTAAGAGCAGCCCGTCTATCTGAGCGACAGTGGCCAAGGCACGGCGATGACGCACTTCGGCTGTGCTTCCCAACGTGCGCGGCGTCAGCCACTGCACCCACCCCTCCACCAGATCGCGAGCGAGTGCAACGTACGGGACTTGGCCAGCGCTGGCCATGCCCATGATCTGAAAATAGAGAGCAAACACCCGGTCGGCGGTTGGGGTGGTGAGCACCGGCCACGCCCGTTTCAGCATGTCTGACGGGCCCAACGGCAGAGACCCGAACGCCCGCTCGAGTAGGCCCACGAGGTCGGCTCCCAGCGCACCAACCACGGCCGTAACGAGGTCGGCCTTGGTGGGGAAGTAGTACACCACGGTGCGGTCGCTGATCTCGAGGTGTGCCCCCACTTTGCTGAAGGTGAGCCCACCCAGACCGGCGTCGAGTGCCACTGCTATTGCCGCTGCGAGGATCTCGTCACTCGCATGCCGGTAGCCCATGCGCTCACTGTAGCGCCAACTTCAAGAACATCACCGTGTGTAGTCAGCACTACACACGGGGAGTTGGCGGCACTCAACGCGCCCGAGAGTTGTTCTTACAGTCGGTCTGGGGCGCGTTCTACATCTGACAGACGCATGTGCGCCGGAGAATCGAGCTGAGACCCGCTCTCGGGCGCAAGTTGTGTCCGTCACTGGTATAGCGCCAGCGCGTCGACGTCGCTCACGGCGGAGAGGTGGCGGCTCAGCATCGTCTGGGCGAGCTAGCGACTACGAGCGTCGAGCGAGTCGTAGCCGCCCATCATCCCGAGCGGCCACATGAAGCTGAAGACGAGCGCTCGCCGGTACTTGTCGAGGGCCGTCTCACGGTCGAGCTCGACACCGTTGGCCGCCAGTTCCGCCAAATAAATATCGAGTAAGTCATCGAGATGCGCCCGGCGCAACGCGGCGGGCAGGGATTGCGCCACGAGGAAGGCGAAGTCCACCAAGCCGTTTGCCACAGCAGTGAGTTGGAAGTCGAGCACCACAATCTCGTCGCCGTCCCAGAGGAGGTTGTCGACCCGATAGTCGTTGTGGGCCAGCGTGTTGGGTCCCATGATGCCGTCGAGAATCTGAGGGACGCGGTCGAGGTAGCCGTCCATGAATGCGGTGACATCGGCGGGCCACAACTCGGGGCAGAACCTCTTCGCGGCGGCCCAGCTCTCGCCCACGATCATCGGGACGGCGAATTGATTGAGGTGGCCATTCATTGGAAAGAAAGTCGTCGCAAGATCGGTGAGGTCCACATTCCACCACCAGGCATGGAGGCGGGCGATGGTCCGCAGTGCCCCAACTGCGTCGTCGTAGCTGCATCCAACGAGCCGGTCCACGCTGCGCAGGTCACCGACGTCTTCGAGCACGAGGAGAAACTGTGATGTTGCGGCGTCGATCTCGGCGTGGAAGCAAAGTGGGGTTCGAACCGGCGCATTGTGGGCGAGCTCCAGGTAGAAGCGCACCTCGTGGGCGTAGAACTTTGCGGCTTGGGCAATGAACAACCGGTGCGGGTCATCCGTGGCCGACTTCACGATGAGCGACTTCGGTGCCTCGATGGGTCCGTGGGTGTCGAGCTTCACGCGCCACAGCAAGCTCATCACGCAGGCTTCGCCCATGCGTGTCGGCGTTGCCTGGGCAACGGCCCGGTTCTCGGCAAGGTGCCCCGTGGATCGGAGCAACGTAGTGAACCAAGGCGCGTCGAGCATATCAATTGTCGGAACGGCGTCAGCGGTCATGGTTTCTCCGGTTGAAATTGTCACGCTTGGCGCTATCAGACGAATGAGATGTCAACGCGCCCGAGTCCATGATCAAAGTTGCACGTAATTTCATCCCCTCCCGGGCTCGTTCCATGGCACCCGCACCACGCTGGCGAGCCCGCGGATGTCCGCAGCGCGGATCATGTCGAGCGCACCTTCGTAGCCCATGCAGCCGTGCTGCATATCGATCAGTGCCCAGTCGAAGCCAACACGACCAACAACCTCAACACCGAGAGCGCCCGGCATCATGCACCACGCCCCGTAGGTGACGTCTTTGTAAGCCCAACGTTGCCGCAACGGCATTCGAATTGTACTCACTGGGCGAGCTCGTCCCGCAGCGACGCCGGACCGAGTGCCACTCCTCGAACCTGTCTCGAGTTGGTTGGCTGATGGCCAATGGCATGCGCCGGTGAAGGGATCTCGGCAACGGTGTTGGTGAGCCGACCGATCCCGCCCACGTCGACCTCGACGACATCACCGAGGGCCATCGGCCGCGAATTCGCAGGTGTCCCGGTGAGCACGATGTCGCCCGGAAGCAGCGTGATGTGACGGCACAGATCGGCGAGCATGTAGTCGATCCCGTAGGTCATGTCGGCAACCGCGTCTTGTTGTACGAGGGCGCCGTTCAGGTACGTCCGTAGCGTCGACTCACGAATGTCGACTCCACGCACGATGCCCGGGCCAACCGGGCAGAAGCCGTCCATGCCCTTGACCCGCAACATCCCGCCCGAGTCGGTATCGCGGTAGTCGTGACACCCCACGTCGTTGGCCGCAGCGAAGCCAGCAAGGTACGACCATGTGTCGTCGGGCGCAACATTGCGCATCGGCTGGCCCACAATCGCCGCAACTTCACCCTCGTAGTTCAGGTACTGACAGTCGGCCGGTCGCAGCAGCAAACCCCGGTGCGAGTTCATTGCGGTAGTGGGCTTCTGAAAGTAGGTGGGGGTGGAGCCCATCTTCACCTCGAACTCGATTGCCCGAGACGGATAATTGAGATGGACGCAGAGGATTTTCGTCGGGTCGCACGGTGGCAGGTATGTGGCATCGGCTTCGATGACGCGCCGGCCGTCGCCGAGTACGAGCTCCTCGCCGTCGGGACGAACCCAGTGGGGGACGCCGTTGTGGAGGATTCGCCGCCACTCTTGTCGTTCGCCTTGGAGGACGTTGGCGTTCATGCTGGTTGCCTTTCGTTGGTGAGGTCGAACCACACATTCACCTGGCCGGTTCCGAAGGCGTTCTCGTAGTCCGATAACTGGTGGCCTGACGCCGTCCACTCACGACCTCCGAGTGCACCGGCCATGATCAGGTAGTGACCGAAGCGGCCCTCAGGCTTGAATTGTTCATACTCGGGATAGGAGTCGATCACG
>JANYHQ010000717.1 GCA_025358985.1 Acidimicrobiales bacterium | reverse complement strand
TCGTTACTGCGCGCAGGTTGCCTCGCTTCGACGAGACCCGCACGGAGATCGCGCAGCGCCAAGCAACGTTGAGCGAGTTGCGCCGCGCGTTTCACCTCTCCCAAGTGACGCTCGCCGAAACTCTCAACATGTCGCAGTCTGAACTTTCTCGCCTCGAGCGGCGAGCCGACCTGCTGCTGTCTACTCTTACCCGGTTCGTGGCAGCCACCGGTGGGCATCTGCGTCTCGTCGCTGACTACCCCGACCGGCCCCCGATCGAGCTTCGACTGGCCTCGCTCACACAACTCGACGACAACGATCCGGAACCTGGGCTGGAACCCACCAGCGAAAGCAGCTGAACCGAAAACCCCAGATAAGGTCATCCCAACACGGCAACGAATCGAACCGCAACCCCACGGTCTCTGGCGGGTCGAAGGGGTAAAAAGTCCCGTTCAGCGGGTAAAACTACCCTCTCGACCTCGGTTGCACTTGAACCTGATACGACTTCGGTGCTCGCCCCGCCTCCCTCCGGTCGCACTCGGCCTGCAAGAAAACTGTCATAGGGGTCAGTGCACACTGTCGGCATGTACCTGGACTTCCCTACCAGCTCCGTTTCCCCATTCGACTCTCTGGACGGTCTCGCAGGGCTGCGGATCAGCTGCGGCGACTGTGTCATGGCCGGTTCGTCGTCGTGTGGAGACTGCATCGTGACCTTCCTCTGCGACGGTCCTGCGGCCATGAGGACGGTGGAGCTCGACGCCGATGAGGTACGCACACTGTCGCTGATCAGGGGGGCGGGCCTGGCTCCGGCGTTGCGTCATCAACCGCGTCATCAACCGCGAGGCTCCTCGCCGGTGGTGGGCGTCAGGGTGGGGTAATGATGGGCCCATGACGGGCCACCTCATTCCCACCCCCATGGCCCATACGTGGGAAACGTGGCAGGAGCGCAAGGTCCGTTTGCGGGCTCAGGCATCCACGCCCGACGCACTGGCGTCATTGGCCGCGCGAGTGATCCAAGCCGTGTCGGAAGCCGGTGTGGATGCCGTGGCCATCACTGGGGCGCAGCCGTTTCCGGAGGTCAGGCAGGCCATCCAAGACCGTAAGGCGGCCGGGTACCACGCCACCATGTCCTTCACGTTCAAGCGCCCGGAGCGCTCCACAGACCCTGGGTTCATCGTGGCCGGAGCCCAGTCGTTGGTGGTGGCAGCACGCTCATATCGACGCGCCCTCCCAACCGAGTCCGTTGATGAACAGGTGCCGGGCCGGGTGGCGCAGTATCAATGGACGGATCACTATGACGTGTTGAAGACGGCGCTGTCAGCGGGTGCTGCGGTGTTGCGGGCCGAAGGTTGGAAGGCCAGGGTGGTGGTGGACGACAACGCACTGGTGGATCGCGCCGCTGCTCACCGGGCCGGTCTCGGGTGGTGGGGCAAGAATGCCAACTTGTTGCTGCCAGGGCGCGGGTCGTGGTTCGTACTCGGATCACTGGTGACCGACGCCCCCATGCCTCATACGTCCGACGGGCCAGTGGCCGACGGATGTGGCTCGTGCAACCGTTGCATTCCGGCGTGTCCCACCGCCGCCATCGTGAGCCCCGGGGTGATCGATGCCCGCCGCTGTCTGGCCTGGATCGTGCAGGCCCCTGGTGACATCCCGTTGGAGTTCCGCGTCGCCATGGGCGACCGGATCTACGGTTGTGACGACTGTCAGGATGTGTGCCCGGTGAACAAAGCAGCGGACCGCGTGGTGACCCCCCCGGAGGCGGAGGCCGAAGCCTGCGCCTGGGTGCCCTTGGTGGAGTTGGCCATGGCCACGTCGGCCCACATCACCGCCCGCTATGGCCGGTGGTACATCCCCGGTCGCGACACCGATGCGCTGCGGCGCAACGCCTTGGTGGCATTGGGCAATGTGGGTGATGCCACAGCGGGGGAGGTGCAAGACGCCGTACAGTTCTGCCTCGCCGATCCAAATCCCATGATTCGCCGTCACACCGCCTGGGCCGCTGGTCGCCTGGGGCTCGACGGAGCCCTGGCGTCGGCACTCAGCAACGAACTCGACCCCAGTGTGCGGGTCGAGATCACGGCGGCGAGGGCCGTGATCGCAACGGTTGTTCACTAGCGCTGGCTGGCTGCGGCTGTTCTATTTTTCCATCCACCAGCCGCACTACTTCATCGGCAGAGCGCGCCGCCTCGACATCATGGGACACGATGAGCACCGCAGGCGCAGGGTCCAGGCATCGGATGTTGCGCAGTACCGAGCCAATCACTGTGATGTCGAGATGATTGGTGGGCTCATCGAGAATGAGCACACATGGCTCTCGTACCAGGGCGCGCGCTATGGCCAAGCGTTGCCGCTGACCGCCGGACAACACCATGGCGTCATCTCCCAACGCAGTGTCGAGTCCATCAGGAAGAAAGGCCAGGAATTGATCGGCGGTGGACAGGTACAGCGCCCCGTCCAAGGCGTCGGCAGTAGGCGGGGAGATGCCGTACAGCAGATTCTGGCGAATGGTGCCCGGGAAAAAGAATGGCTCTTGGGGTACCACGCCCAACCGACTCACCACACACGAAAGATCAAGGTCGTCGTAGTCCTCATCATCGGCACGCACCAACCCGGCTTGGGGGCGGTAGAAGCCGAGCAGCAGATTCACCACACTGCTCTTTCCGGAACCGTTGGGCCCCACCAGGGCCACCACGCGACCGGGCTCCAATCGTAGTGACACACCGAGCAACACGGGCCGATCGCCGTAGGCCAACGACGCATTGCACAACTCCAGATGGCCGCTGAACTCGATGTGGCGAGTGCCGTGGTAGGGACGATGGTCGGGATGATCGAGCAACAGGTACAGCCGGTGCAATGACTCTCGACCCTCCACCAACGTTGGATAGGCAGCTGTGACGCCAGTGAGCGGACCTCGGATGAGTGCAAACCCAGCGTAGAAGCCGATGAGGTCACCGATCGACATGCGGCCGCGAGCAGCGAGTGTTCCACCCACCACCAAAATCACTGCGCCCACGGCGGCCATCAGTGTCTGTTGGGCAACGCTGTGGATGGTGAGCGTCATGGCGCGCTGCTGTGATGCAACCTGCAGTTCGGTGGCTTCGGCTGCTCGATCAGCCCGGTCGACAGCCTCGGCTCCCTGGATGCGGGTGAGATCTTGAGTACGCAGCGTGTGCAGCACGCCACGACTGAATTTGCCAACAGAAATCTGATAGCGGATGAAACGTTGGCGTAGGGCGGAGTGCAAGAGCCGATTGCAGGCAAAGAGGGTAAGCGTGCATACGACGGTGACAAGCGTGAGCAATGGGCTGCGGATGGACAAGACGGCCAACAGACCCGTGGTGAGCACTACGGCGGGCAGCAGATCGGCGATCAAGGTCGACGTCATGAGGTCCACCCGATCGCTCTCGTGTACCAAGCGATCGTGCAATTCGCCCTGATCGTTGACCACATGGAATTGGCGCGACACCGAGTACAGCTTGTCGAGCAACATGAGGCGAAGATCGCGGGTGGCCCGCTTGGTCACGGCCAGCGTGACGCGGCGCGCTGCCAATGTAATAAGTGCGCTTATGATGGTGAGTCCAACGATGGCCCCGCCGATGATGAGGAGTTGCTGGACACTCTTGCCCGGTATGGCGGTGTCGATGGCTCGGGCCACCAACAAAGGAACGGGCAGCAACGTCATCGTTTGTACAGCGGATAGCGCAATGCCGACGGCCAACTGCCTACCCGATCCTCGGTAGAACTGGTAGTGGCGAGCCCAAACCGACGTTACATCGGGGGCTTCGACGTCAGTCACCTCGTCCGAGCGGCCAGAAGATATGACCGGAGCTTGTCGGCGAGTTCCCCAACGAACGGCTCAGCGAACAACGACTGGGGGCCCTCATGCGTGCCAGGAGCGCCGATGACCTCAAACGAGCCTGAGCACAGGGCCGCCCAGTTCCCAATCGACACTGATGGTTTCGTTGCTGTCGCACCCTTGTCGAAAGCACCCCCGCCGTTCAACCCGGTGGCCCGGACGTAGAGGACTCGGCCACCATAGGGGCGCGCCGGGAACGTGGCGGCCAGTCGTTGATTGCGGACGTTGCTCATGTGCTCGGCCACTTTCGGGTCAGCGGGCTTGCCCGCCAGTATGGCTGCGTCCCATCGCCGTTGGTTGACTCGGACGGCTCCGGCCCACGCCACCGACTCCCAGAATCGGGTGATCACCGCTTGGCGACCTCCGTGTCGAGCCTTTTCCAGATAGTCACGAGACGCTCGGATCAACGGATGAACCGGCACTGCAGTGCGGTACATCGTGTCGAACAACACCAACAACACGGGCGCAGTACCTCGGTCGGCCAACTGACACGCCATTTCGAACGCCACCAGCCCGCCGGTGGAATATCCCGCCAGCATCACGGGCGGGCGTGCACCACTGGCGACGATCTCGTCGAGATAGTCCGTGGCCATAGCACTGATGGAATCTGCCGTTCGTTGCACGCCGTCGTATCCGCGTTCCCGGATACCCACGACCGGATGATCAGAGCCCAATCGACGGGTCAATCGTTCATAGACGAACACCTGCCCGCCGGCGGGATGTACGCAGTACAGCGGCGCGGATGTGGTGGTGGGGGAGCCCATCTGTACCAACAGGCTGGACTCATTGGGTGGGCGCTCGCCGTCGATCAACGAAGCCAGTCCGCGGGCGCTTGGATGCTCCAACAGACTACTGAGCGGCAATGCCACTCCGGTGGTGGCCTCGACGTCAGAGAGCAAGCGGATAGCCAAGAGTGAATGGCCCCCAAGATCGAAGAAATCATCATCGGGCCCTACTGCATCGGTGGCCAAGAGATCCTGCAACAACCCGACGATCACGGCGAGGGTGTTGGTGGTTGCGGTACTGTGCTGTGGCGCTGACACCGGGAGAGGCGACGCCAAGGCGATGTCGGGTTCAGCTAGAAGCAAGGTGGCGGCCGCCGCCATCGTCTGGGCGAAACGACGAGTGGCGTCGGCATCGATGACAGTGGGGTTGTATCGACACGCAATGTCGACTCGATCCTCGACGAACGAGGCGCGGACGGCCAACCCCACTTGTGGCGCACGCTCTTCGATGGGCACGTCTTGGGTGGTGACTCCAAGCAATTCGAAACTTTCTGTGGTGGCCCCGACAACCTGGAATGTGACATCCAACAGCGGGTTGCGACCCGCCATTCTCACGGGTTGCACTGCCCCCACGATTGCTTGGAAGGTGACGCCACGATGCTCCAGCGTCTGGGCCATCACCTGGCGTGCGTGAGCTACGAGGTCTCGCAACGAACTCCGTGGGGGAACGGCGATGGACATGGGTGTGAGGTTCACGAACATGCCCACGAGGTGTTCGCTGCCCGTCCGGTCCCGGTCGGCTACGGGCGTTCCTATGACGACGTGGCGGTCGCCGCCCAGTTCGTGCAGTGACGCCGCCACCAGCGCCAGTCCCACCACGAATGGTGTTGTCTTCATCTCGCGTGAGCGATTCAGCCATGGTTTCGCCAGATTCGTGGATACCACGATTTCACCGGGCGCAGTGGCAACGTTGCTGCGGGGTGTATGTGTACTGATGAATGAGGGGACGGAGCGTTCAGCGCCTAGATGGTTCACCCACCACTGCAGGTTGGTGGCGTGAGCGGGGGTTGCCATGCGCTGGTGCAGATCGGTGACGGCATTTGCGTATGACAACTCCAAGGCGTCGAACTCCACTTCGTAGCCTTTGCAGTAAGCAGCGTAGGCCCGGGACAATTCGCGTTGCACCACACGCATGGACCAACCATCCACCGCAATGTGATGAAACACCATGGCCATCAGATGCACATCGCTGCTGATACGCACGAGTACAGCTCGCCAGGGGTGTTGGTGGGCCAAGTCGAACGGCGCCGTCGTACGCGCTCGTATTACCTGGGCCGCTAGTTGTTCTCGCTCTTCGGCTTGGTTGCCGATGCACAGATCGACCGACTCGATTTCATAAGCGCGTGGATTGTCTATGACTTGGCGGGGGGCACCTTGGTGCAGTTCCATGCGGGAACGAAGCGAATCGTGTCGGTGGACAACGGCGGTTATTGCTCGGTTCAGCGCAGTCACATCGAGTGGCCCGGTGAGTCGACGAACGAAACTCAACAGGTTGGTGTTGGCATCCGGGCTGAGTTGGTGGTCAATCCAAAGACCGACCTGATAAGGCGATAAGGGAAGGGCGGAGTGCATTTCCTGCGGCTGCGCCTCCTTCACCTTGGCCATTCGCAACGCAACGCGGTCCACCTTGGCACCCGCGGTTCGGGGCAGGGTGGGGTGCACAATGATGGCGGCGGGCAGAAGGTAATCGGGGAGCAATGAACGAGCGCTGCTGAGTAGTTCGCCACCGCTGACAAGGGGGATCGAGACCGTCACGTGAGCCACCAGCACCAAGGTGTCGTGGCGTCGCTCGGCCAGCACTGCCACTTCGTCAACCCCGTGAACTTCAGCCAGTAGTCGCTCTACCTCAGCCAACTCCACGCGGTGACCGCGCACCTTCACCTGGTCATCGATGCGTCCGTGGAACACCAATTCGCCGTTGGCGGTTGTGGCCGCTCGATCGCCCGTGGCATACATACGCCGTCCCGAGACGGCGGGTTGGGGACGGAAGTGTTGCGCGGTGAGGTCGGCCTGACCGAGGTAACCGGTGGCCAGCGTCGGGCCACCGAGATGAAGCTCGCCGATTTCGCCAGGTGCCACCGGGTCACCGGATTCGCCAAGCAACACAGCAACGACGCCTTCCAGTGGATAGCCGATGGGTACGGGCTGATCTACGTCGAAGGATCGTCCCGTGAGGTCGGCCACCACCGTGACCACTGTGCTCTCCGTGGGACCGTATGAGTTCATCAATCGACAGCGTGAACCAATGGCCGTCGTCCACGCACTGACCATTTCGGGTCGGGCCGCTTCACCACCAATGATCACGAGTGTGACGGCACTGGGCCATGTGATCCGACCGGCGCTCAAGTCCCGCACCAACGTGTGCCAGAAGCTGGTGGGAAGATCGAGCACGGTGACGCCCTGCTTGTCGACCTCATCGAGAAACCAGCGGGTACTGCCCAAGGTCTGGGGCCCACGAACCACGAGGGTGGCCCCGGTACAGAGCGCAACGAAGATCTCCTCCACCGACGAGTCAAAGCTCGGCGAATGAAACTGCAGCACCCGATCAGTGGCCGTGATTCCATAGCGGCGTGACGCGCAATGAACGAAGGAGGCAAGCGCGCCATGCGCAATGACTACTCCCTTGGGCGATCCGGTGGACCCCGAGGTGTAGATCACGTACGCCGGTGCAGTGGGATCCATCAAAGAACAATCGTGGAGTGACACAGGCGCCAACGGCGCGCATACATCAATGCATCGTACCGAGTTCCACTCCTCACTCTGCTCGTCATTCTGCTCGGCATTCTGATTGGCGTATGCATCGTTGGCCACCACCACCACCCGTAAACGGGCATCGTCAACGATGAACTGACGCCGCGATGCGGGCAATGACGAGTCGAGATGGACGTACGCCGCACCGGCGCGGTGCACACCCAGCAACGTGGCGATGAGCAACGATGACTGGTGTATGGCCACGCCCACCAGTTCTCGCCGCTTCACTCCGTTGGTGACCAAGGTGGCAGCAATCTGGTTGGCCAACACGTCGAGAGCGCCATAGGTCATTGCCCCGGAGTCATCTTCAAGAGCAACTCGATCCGGATGCTCCAGTGCGTGGCGGCGAATACTGCGATGCACCGGCTCCACCGCTGCGCCCACCGTGACGAGATCGGTGTCAAGCGGAGACTGTTGATGATCAGCCACTTCAGAAGTAACTTCTTGAGACTCCAGAGGAATCGAAACGAAGAGCGCTTCGAGAGTGGTGTGCGGGGCAGCCACGATCTGAGCCAGGACGGAGATGAACGCGTCCATGTACAACTCAGCCGTTGGAGCACCGTATAGATCAGCGTTGAGCGCAAGCCGCACGCTGCCATCGCCAACATCGTTGCGCACCATGTCCACGGTGATGTCGTACACAGTGTCCCCGGCTGGTTCGGCAGTGGTCACAGAACTGACGCCAGGAAAGTGGTATTCGCTGACCTTTCGCCGAGTCCACTGGAACATGGTTTGGAAGATGGCGCTTCTGGAGGCATCAATGGGTACCCGCAGTCGCTGCACCAGTTGCTCGAACGGAACCGATCGATTGCGGGTGGCCCCCGCCACTCCTCGATCCGCTTCCGCCACGAGGTCGCCGAACCCAGCATCAACGTCCACTGTGAAGCGCACGGCGCTGCGGTTGGCAAACATTCCCACCAGCAATTCACTGCCCGGAACGCTTCGATCGGCCACCGGGAATCCCACGATCACATCGTGTTGACCTGTGAGCCGATGCAGGAAGGCAGCGTAGGCGGCCATGGTCAATCGCATCGGCGTGGTGGAGTGTTGCGCTGCCGCGCGCTCCACAGCAGCAATGAATTCGCCGTCGAGTTGGCGAGCAACATGATGGGTGTTACCGGTTGGTACGACTGGTCGTGGATGGGCACCCGGAAGCCTCAATACGGGAAGGTCCCCGCTCAGTTCCTGGGCCCAATAGTTCAGCTGTGCGTCAAAGTCGCCAGCATCGCGGTGGGCAGCCTGGATTTCGGCATAGTCGCCGTACGTGAGCGGCAGTGTGGGGA
>JANYHQ010000715.1 GCA_025358985.1 Acidimicrobiales bacterium | reverse complement strand
CCATCACGTTCATCGGGGATTCAGAAGCAACCACGTTCAAAGTCGGGGAACCCACCGATGCGCTGAGAGTGGCCAACTGGTTTTGCGGATCGATTGAGACCTTGGCTGCTTATCGACCATCCACCGGGGTGGTCTACTACTTCGAAAGTTGGCCCCTTCCTGGCCAACCGGTTCAGGTGTTGGCCGACGCCACGGGTATTACGCAGGCCAGTGGCATCACCGTGGCCGATAGTGATGGCGACAAATGCGCTGACCTCGGTATCGAGCGCGATGGTAAGCGTACGTGGTTCCTCCCGGTACAGCAGACAGGACGTCTGCGACGGGTGGATGCCGCAGTTACCGTGCGCTGAACTTGTACCGTGCCGCCACCGCAGAGCTGTAGCCAAAGCTCAGCATCCGTATGGAGTTCCGATACGAGTTGTCGACCGCAAAGATCGTGGCTCTGGGGCTCGAAAGTCTCGCCGGTTGGCTGTAGTCGATGGTGGAACCCACTCCATCGATGTTGACCGTAGCCACCTTGCGTGAAGCCGCCAACAGGCCTGCGCGGGAGAGGTCACGGTCAGCCACCGCACGCTCCAATACTGCTTCCCATGTGGCACCCTGAGCGTGACCAAACACCAACCCGACGTCGGGATTTTCCGTCCAGTAGCGGTTGTCGGAGGCCAGCAACTCATCCACCAGAACCTTCAGTGTCGGATCGCCCCACTGGGGCCCGTCGCCCACCACCCATACGGTTTGCTCGAAGGCAGGTCCCGTCTGAGGGGTCACGATGCGGTCGCTGAACCCGGCCGCTGATGCAATCCACCGGGTCGCCCATCCACTGCGGGCCGCCCCCACCACCAAAGCCACCAGTTGGAGCGGGGCAACGGTGGCGGTCACCGCTTGACAACCGGCAGCACGCAGTTGGGCCAGTGCGGGTGCCACGTTGTTGTCGTTGGGCACCAGGGTGACGACCACTCCGAGTTTGGCCCCGGATTCACTGACCGCAAATCGGGTGCCCTCGGTGCCGGCATCACCGAAACTCGACGCTACTGACACTGCGCATACAGTGGACGCAGCGGCACCCCCACCCTGCTGCTCCAGCCAATAAGACACCCCGTTGATGGTTTGTACCTGGTAGCTGTTGAGCACTGGCAGCAACGAGGACTCCAATGCCCATCGAGCTTCTTGAGAAGCAGGCGAGGCCAACAGCTGTTCTTGACGCAGCAGCGGCAATGCCGCCTCCACACTGGGCGTACCGAGTATGGACGCGTATCCCACAACTTGGTTCTTGGTGGCGTTGATTTCGTTGATGGTGAGCGTGGGGTCGTAGTTGGCATCGCGAACCACTAAGCGCACAGGGTACTTTCCGGCAACCCCACCGCGTCGATTGACAGCCGCCATGCGTGCTTCGATAGCAGCGGTGATGGAGCGGCTGACGTTGGCGAAGTTGGCGTTGGTTGACGTGCCGATGATCCCTAGGGTGATGGTGTGTCCATCGAATCCGGGGACCACCGCCGGGGCCGCCACGGCGGTTACCGCAGTGCTGTTGGCCGACGCCGCATCCACCCAGATCCACCGACCCTTGACCTTGGAGCAGATGACCGTCCCAGCGGTGCCGGCGCGAACCTGATTCTTACGGCCTGCGCTGCAGGAGGCACCGGCGGATACGGCAGCCACTGTGGTGACCGGCGCGGCGGTTACCGGTGCGGGAGACGTGGTGGGCGCCGCAACGGGGACGGGAACGCTGAGGGCGGGGGCAGGAGTGGGGGGAGCCACGGGTGCGGCGGTGGCCGCCGGCGCGGGCGCTTTGGTGGTGACCGGTCGACGGGGGGTGGTGACCCGAGGACGAGTTGGGGAGGGTGCGGCACTCGGGGCGGGCGCCACCACGGACGGCGAGAGCGCCGGCGCCACGATCGGCGCGGTAGGGGCCACCGTGGGCGGAGCAGAAGGAGCGAGGGTCGGCGCGGCAGGCCCTTGCGTGGGAGACGGAGCGGCCACGCTGGTCGGTTCAGGGGTGGTGACCACCACCGAGGTGGGTGCAGATGGTGATGGCCCATTCACGAACTCAATGCCGATGGGATCAATCGCTTGTGCCAAGGCGGTGGTTCCCGAGGCCACCACGCTCTCCAGTCCGCCCTGCGACGAGTTGCAGCCACTGAAGCCGATGAGCGCAGCCGCCATCATCGCCGCGAAATACAACGATGCTCTGGATGCGGCTTTACCGGTAACCGCGCAGGTGGATCTGGCGGCGCGACCAGTACAGAAAGGTGCCATACGACGTCATCGGCCAGCGTGAGTGTCAGCTTGAACTACCCCAGTGGCAAAGCGCCAGGTCAGGCCCGCACTTGGGCGTAAGCATCGCGCACTGCCTGGATATCGACGCCCGCCGCGACCTCGATGGTGCTGCCGGTGCCGAGATCCCAATCCGAAGCCGTTTGAGCCACCGCACTGGTGGGGTCAAAACCTGACTGACTGGCCGACGCTGACAGGGTGAGGGCAGCTTGAAGGCAGGCACCAGCAGTAACGA
>JANYHQ010000695.1 GCA_025358985.1 Acidimicrobiales bacterium | reverse complement strand
TTCCGCCTTTCTACACGGCCTTGGCTCAGGCGCCGCATCTGGTGCACTATGGGGCGGACTCGCGGGTACTGCTGGTGGTATTGTGCGTAATGCACGCGGGTTACACAGATCAGGGTTAGCCGCGCGTAATAATATTCCCCGTCCCGTGATGGCCAAAAAAGTAAATGAAATGGGAACATGGGACGCCTTAAAGGCGGGCGCGCTCAGGTTGACACTGTTCATCGGGAACCCTCGTAGCCGCTGAGCTGGGCCGTTGAGGGTGGTTGAGTGGAGCGGGTGTCGCCACCCGACCCAACCCGATAACGTATGTGCACTTTGCGACGGCTGCTCTTCCCCGCAGCCCTGGCTCTCGCGACGCTCGTAGTCGTGTCCGCCGCGGCGCCCAACCCTGCCCAAGGGCAGGCTGGCGCGCCCATCCCCGTACCGGTCCAGGCTCCGGTTCCTACGGATTCTTCGCTCGTCCCGACTACCGCCGTTCCCGGGTCGGTTCCTGCACTCCCGGATGGCTCGTTGCCGGGTGGTGGGGATCCAAGCAGCAGCAGCAGCACCACTGCTGCCACGACCACCACCGTGGCCATGATGCGATCGCTGGAGATCGTCGGCCATGGGTATGGCCACGGCCGGGGTCTGGGTCAGTGGGGCGCGCTTGGATATGCCACCGATCAGGCCTGGACGTACAACCGGGTCCTCAACTACTTCTATGGCGGCACCGCAGGCGGAAAAGTCTCGCCGCAGTCCGCCGTGGGGGTTCGGCTCACCGGCCTCGATGACCGAATACTCACCGTGTTTCACCCGAGCGGTCGATTGTGGATGGCCATTGGTACGTCGGGGCTGATGCCACCATCGGCTGGGGCGCCCGGCGCTGACGCGTCAACCACCACCTCCTCAACTCCTGGCGCAGCTCCGGTACCGGTACCCGTGGCCACCGGTACCTCAATCGCTACCGGGGCCACCACCAGTACGCCTGTCACGGGTGTAGGTAACGCACCGGCCGGACCTGGGGCGGTGGCAACTGTGGCATTGAACGCTCCAGCCGCCGTTCGAATCCAGTTGGTGAGCGCCGGTCGGTTCAGCGTCAGTGATGGGCCCGGATGTGCTGGACCCTGGACCTTGAGAGGCAGTTACGACACGTCGAGTGTGCTGGTCAGCCCCGGTCCTGATCCGGTGGCTGATGCCAACGATCCGGCCCAGATGCTCAGCGTTTGCCAGGGGCTGGCGTTGCGTCGCGTATATCGGGGCGACCTCATGTCCGTGGATGCCAAGCCGGGGCAGCGCACGGTGAACCAGGTATCGCTAGAGAACTACATCCGGGGTGTGGTGCCCGGTGAGGTGCCCCCGGGGTGGGGGTCCAAACCCAACGGCATGGAGGCGTTGAAGGCACAGGCAGTGGCGGCGCGTTCGTACGCAGCAGCGGAAAAACGAAACGGTTTTTCCAATACATGCGACTCAGACAGTTGCCAGGTGTACCGGGGTCGAGGCGAGTACCGCAACAACAGTTTCGACTCCTTCGAAGACGTACGCACCGACAAGGCAGTGGGAGACACCGCTGGTGAGGTGCGAGTGAACCCAACTACCGGGGCGGTCATCCGAACCGAGTTCTCCTCGTCCACCGGTGGCCAGAGCGCTCCCGGCGACTTTCCGCCGGTCGTTGACGAGGGCGACTCCACTGCGGCCAATCCGTATCGTCAGTGGACCGTCACCCTCTCGGCCTCCAAGTTGGAGGCGGGCCGCAAGCTGGGCGCGTTCCGTGGCATAGAGATCGTCAAGCGAGATGGGGTGGGCCAGTACGGCGGCAGGGTCCACAACCTCAAGCTGATCTACGCCCAGGGTTCGGTAGCCATGACCAGTGGCGAGTTTCTGCGGGCCTTTGCGTTGCGGTCCACGCTGTTTGATGCGCAGGTGGTGGAAAAAGTGGCTGGAACCGAGAAATCGGCGCCGGACACCACCGTTATCGACGGCACGAGGACTTCGCCGGATGTCCTCAACGCAGGCGGCGCAGGTCCGTCCACCACCAAGGAACCGCCAGCCAAGGCGCCATCGGCCAAATCGGTAGCCGTGAAGTCAACATCTTCCAAGAAGTCAGCTCCCACCACGACCTTGGCCGTTGAGCCACCAGGAAGCGGGTCAAAGGTACAGGCGGGGTCAAAGGCTCGGACGTCGGTTGATTCGGTGTCTGCCCCGACCACCACCGCCAAGGGGTCGGCGTCAAAGAAGAGCTAGCTGCTCAACCGCACACGTTCTCGGTCACCGGTGCAATGGTGGGTGTGGGCACCGTGGTGGCCCCGGGGAGCGTGGTGGGGTAGGCCACTGCTTCGCTGAGAACCGAGCGCTCATAGGTGATGATGGCGTGTAGTTGGTTCTCGGTGAGCGCAGTTTCGGGGAATGCCGGCATTCCCAAGATCGCCTTGTGCTGGCCCCCCGGTCGGTTGGGGTTGCCGTAGGGGACACCCAGCCCGCATGACCCATGGCGGACGAAGGCCACCTGTTGCTCGGCCTTGAGGAAGGTGAGCTCCACTTGACCTTTCCACAATGGCCGACCCACACCGCCGCCTTCCTTTCCGGCCCCGTTGGCAAGATGGCAGGTAGAACAGTTGAGGGTGAACAAGCGGGCGCCGAGCGCCGCTTCGGTTTCCACCGTGGACTTTGGCACTACGAAGGTTCCGGCGAAGAAGAACGCCCACACCGGCACCGCCGCCATGAGGAGCACTTTGGCCATCTTGGCAAATTGCAAGCCGCGAGGACTGGGTGGAACTACCGCTACTGGAGGAGGCGCCATCGCGGCGGCGGCCGCTGGGCGCACCACTGCCGGTGCGGCAACGTTGTCGGCCGGGGCCGCATCGCTGGCGGGGGTGGCTGGAGTAACGGGATCTGCCCCTCCTTGACCCATGGCAGCACGGCGAGCCTTGGCCCGCTCAAGCAGATGTGGGGGTACTTCAGCCACAGTTTCCTCCGGTGCATATCTTCAACGACACAACCCAGAATCTAGGCCACACGGAAGCGCTCGGCCTAAACATGGGGGAGAGAACCGGCCTCTACGAGTCCACGGTAATTTCCGTGTGGCCGAAAACGTCGGGAGCGATCGTCGCCACCGAGAGGTTCACTCATAGCGATGGATACAAGGATTAGAACTACCCCTCAGCGAGCATGATTGAATTGCACTGCTGAATCGACTTGTGTGGCTCCCGACCGGTGTCACCGTATGTCGCCCCAGCATGTGAAACTATTCACAAGCTAGCCGTACACAAGACTGAAGGGATTTCGACAGGTGGTTGCGTTCATCGCATCGTTCGTTGCACTCGTGGCCTGCGTCGGTGTCGTAGTGGCCTACGCCGGACGGCGGCCCATTGGTACCCCAGTCACTTGGGGTGAAGCCATGGTGAGCGCGCTGTTCATCTTCTCGGTGATGTTCTTGGCCTACGGAATCTTTCCCCACCAGTGGCTCACCTGGGCCGATGGTGGCCTGAAGTGGCGATCAGACGCAATCGGCATTCCGCTTGGACCCTTCGGCAAGAGCCCGCATAGCCCCATCCGCCTGCTTGGCAACAAGGCCAATGTGCTCTTCGGCGATGGCCTTTCCTTCGGCGGACGCGGCAAAATCACCATCACCAAGGAAACAATCCGAGACATCATCGCCGCCACGCTGTACATCGCCTTGCTTGGCGGCCAAATCAGGTTATGGCGTTTCTGGCAAAAGCGGGGCACTGCGGCTGCGGCCAAGGCCAAGGCTGAACTCAGCGCCACCAGCACCTACGGTCGCCCGTTGGTGAAGAAGGCATAAGGGGTACCCATGGCAAAGTCCGAGGCATCGCCCCCAATGCCGTATTTCCCGGGTGATTACACCCTGGCCGAAATCACGGTCGACGAACTCAACAAGAGCGTCAAACCCAAGCAGTTCCTACACATCGATCAGTCCGAGTGCATCATGTGCGAAGGCTGTGTGGATATCTGTCCATGGAAGTGCATCCACATGCTGTCGGCGGGCACGGTGTCGGACTCCACGAACGTGGTTGCCCCCGGCACAGACCCTGA
>JANYHQ010000690.1 GCA_025358985.1 Acidimicrobiales bacterium | reverse complement strand
GCCGAAGTGACGTGCGTATGTACACATCACACGACCTGTCCGGCGAACCACGTCAGGGCCTTTCGTTGCCATCAACCCACGGGGAGGAAGTTGCAATGTCCACTTCTATTCGACGCGCCACGCTTTCGTTGGTGATTTGTGCCGCTGCCGCCATCGGTGTTTCCGCACCGGTATCTGCGGCGGATGCGCCCAAAGCCACATTTACCCTCGACGTCAAGGCCGGCAAACTCGGCAACACCATTGTCGACGGTAAGGGCATGACCCTCTATATGTTCGTGCCCGACCGCAACAATGTCAGCAACTGTGAGGGCGGCTGCCTCACCGCATGGCCCCCCATGATGCTGGCGGCCGGTGAAACCTTGGACAACGTGGCCCTTGAAGGCGGACTGCGCAGGTCTCAACTAGGGGTGGCCATGCGCTTCGACGGAACCCGACAAGTGACTTACGGCGGTCGACCCCTCTACTGGTGGTTCCAGGACAAGGTGCCAGGCGACGTCAAAGGACAGTGGGTCAACAACATCTGGTTCGTCATGAGCACCACGGGAGCGCCAAACTCCGATCGGATCTGAGCCGAGCCGGGAATGAACTCTTGATGAGCGGATGTTATGGGGTGTTACTTACGTGATTACACATCACGTCTCGACCTCCCTCGGGAAGGAATCCCACCATGACCACGCTCACCACTCTCACCCTGCCGGTTCTGCCCCTCACCACTGGCGTGGTGCTACCCCAGATGGTGGTCACTGTCGCACTAGAGACAGACGAGGCCCGGGCAGCGGCTGATGCTGCCATGTCCGGGCCCGGACAGCTCCTGCTGGTTCCTAGGATTCAGGGCCGCTACGCAAGCGTCGGAGCGGTGGCCACCATCGAGACCTCCGGTGAACTTCCCAATGGTGGCCGGGCCTTAGTGTTGCGCGCCACAGGACGCGCCGTCATCGGAGTCGGCGTCCCCGGGTCAGGAACGGCGCTGTGGGTCCAAGCTGAACCAGCGCAGATTGAACCAGGGGTGGATTCCACACTGGCGGCGCTGGCCACTGAATATCGGGCCACCGTGGAACTACTGCTGGAGCGCCGCGGTATGCAACGTTTCGCTGCCGCGCTGGCTGGCATCGAGGACCCCGGCACCTTGGCCGACACCGTCAACGATTGGCCAGAGTTGTCGTTCGAACGGCGCATCGAGCTGTTAGAAGCCATAGAACCAACGGATCGCCTCACGCTCGCCCTCGGCTGGATCCGAGAGGCGTTGGCCGATGCCGAGCTCAAGGACAAGATCCGCCACGACGTGTCGGACGGAATCGAGCGCCAGCAACGCGAATTCCTCCTCCGTCAACAAATGGCCGCTATACGCAAGGAACTGGGCGAAACCGACCAAACCGGTGATGCCATTGCCCGGTACCGAAGTCGGATTGAAGCGCTACCTACTGCGGTACGCGCCGCTGCCACCACCGAGGTGAACCGCCTGGAGCGCATGGGTGAGCAGAGTGTGGAGTCCGGTTGGATCAGGAGTTGGTTGGACACGGTGCTCGACGTCCCGTGGGCGCAACGTTCCACCGACCACCTTGATGTCACCACTGCACGGGCCGTGCTCGACGCCGATACCACTGGCCTCGACGAGGCCAAGGAGCGCATCGTGGAGTGGTTGGCCGTGCGAAAACTACGCTCTGAACGCGGTCACGAACGACCGTTGGTGAGCGAGCTTCCCAATGGCTCCACGCTGATCACCCCACAGGGCAGTGTTCTGTCCACCGAAGACAATCCTGGCGAGGACCCCCACCTGAACCCGGACCTGGGCTGCGACGAGGGAGCGATCACCGTGGTGAGGCCTGAGGTCCACACCGCCCGTCGAGGCGATGGTGTGATCATCGTGTTGGTGGGCCCCCCCGGTGTGGGCAAGACCTCGCTCGGCGAGTCTGTGGCCCGCGCCATGGGGAGATCATTTGTCCGGCTGGCGTTGGGTGGCGTGCGCGATGAGGCGGAAATCCGTGGCCATCGTCGTACCTATGTCGGCGCCCAACCGGGGCGGATTGTGCGGGCTTTGCGTGAGGCAAAGACCATGAATCCGGTGATACTGCTTGACGAAATCGACAAGATTTCGGCCGGTGGATGGTCCGGTGATCCGTCAGCTGCGTTGCTTGAGGTATTGGATCCGGCCCAGAACCACACATTTCGAGATCACTATCTCGACGTGGATCTGGATCTGTCGGATGTCGTGTTCTTGGCCACCGCCAACTCGCTCGACACGGTGCCCGCAGCGCTCCTCGATCGAATGGAAATCATCACGGTCGACGGCTACACCGATGATGAAAAGGTGGCCATCGTGCGTAATCATCTACTGGCCCGCCAGCTGTCGCTGAGTGGTCTGCGCCCTGATGAGCTTTCCGTTCATGATGACGCCATTCGCGCCATCGTGGAGGGCTATACCCGCGAGGCGGGTGTGCGTTCCTTGGAACGCGCCCTGGCAAAGTTGCTACGCAAAGCGGCTTTGCGGATTGCCGGAGGCAGCACCGAGGTTCCCGTGTTAGTAAATAGCGCGGCAGAAGTGGCTGAGTTCCTCGGCCGCCCGAAACTAGTTCGTGAAGAGCGAAATCAATTGGGAGGCGTGCCGGGTGTGGCCACCGGATTGGCAGTGACCGGCGCCGGTGGTGACGTGTTGTTCGTGGAGGCCACCTCCTTTGCATCAGGGGCATCGGATGTGGGACTCACTGTCACAGGCCAACTTGGAGATGTCATGAAGGAATCGGCATCTATTGCATTATCCTACGTACGAGCCCATGCCGACCAACTCGGCGTGGATGTCACCGCTCTGGAAGGCAAGCGCATCCATGTGCATTTCCCGGCGGGTGCCGTGCCCAAAGACGGACCATCGGCCGGTATCACCATGACCACTGCATTGGTGAGCTTGCTTACCGGTCGCCCCGTGGATCCAAGTGTGGGAATGACGGGCGAGGTCACTCTGTCCGGTCGAGTGCTCCCCATTGGGGGGTTGAAACAGAAGCTGCTGGCTGCCCATCGGGCAGGACTGCGGATGGTCATCGTTCCTGAACGGAACGGGCCAGACCTTGATGATGTGCCCCAGGACGTCCGTGATTGCCTCGACATTCGACTGGCCAACAACGTCGCAGACGTAGTCGATTGGGCGCTGCTTCCCGTAATTGCTTAGACACAACTGAATGGAAATGACCAGAAACAATTTGGGCGTTTCTGGTCAACCTGGTCAGCTGATGTCTGCCATGATATCGATATGGCAGCTAAAACCACCAAAAAGAAGCGCGGCATGAGCGACGAGCACAAGGCCGCCCTGGCCGAGGGCCGCGAGCAAGGCCGAGCAGTTCGTGTTTATCTCGAGGCACTTGAAGCACATAAGCCCAAGCGCGGCCGCAAGCGCACTCCGGAATCCATCAAGAAGCGTCTCACCGCAATCGCCAATGAGTTGCACGCTGCAGACCCCATGACCCGTTTGCTCATGACCCAGGAACAGGTGGACCTGGACAATGAACTGACGCAGATGGACAGTGGAGTGGATCTCACGGAGTTGGAGGCTGAGTTCATTGACTCGGCCGCCGGCTACAGCGACCGCAAAGGCATCACGTACGACACGTGGCGCAAGATGGGTATTGCTCCGGCAACGCTCAAAGCAGCGGGCATCCGCCGCTAGCCGCCAGGAGATCTTTCCCCTGCATTACAGCTGAAGAAACGGGAACGGTTCGGTGGACCGATCCCGTTTTTCGCGTCTCAGTTGCTCGCTACAGCACCTAGTGCATCCACACTTCGGTGGGCATGACGCAGACTGCGGTTGAGGTCAAATGCTGTGTCAAGCAATTCCGACGACACGTTCACCCGCGGATCAGCATCGAGCAGTGCACGGAAATCAGTGGATTCATCCCACGCCCTCATCGCGTTGTCCTGCACAATGCGGTACGCCTCATCACGAGCCAATCCGCCCGCCACCAATGCCAACAACACCGGCTGGCTGAACACCAAACCATAACTGGATGCAATGTTGCTCAGCATCCGGTCAGCATCGATGGTCAGCCCAGACACCAACCTGGTGCATGTCACGATCACGTAGTGAGCCAACAGCGACGAGTCGGGTAAAATTACCCGTTCCACCGAGGAATGGGAGATATCACGCTCATGCCAGAGCGCTACATCTTCTAAACCAGCACCCAGATTGCCCCGCAGGACCCTGGCCAACCCGGACAGCCGTTCGGCGGTGATGGGGTTGCGTTTGTGGGGCATGGCGCTGGAGCCCTTCTGCCCTGCCCGGAATGGTTCGCGGACCTCGCGCACTTCCGTTCGTTGCAGATGGCGCACTTCGGTGGAGATCAATTCAATGGTGGCACCCACGGATGCACAGGCCCAGAGGTACTCCGCATGACGGTCTCGAGCCAACACCTGCGTAGCTGGCACCGGTACCAGTCCCAGAGCTGCGCATACGTAGGTCTCTACCGCCGGATCCACATTTGAGTAAGTGCCCACCGCCCCCGACAACTTCCCCACCGCAATGCCCACATGGGCGCGCTGCAGTCGAGTTCGGTCTCGATCGAGTTGCAAACACCACAGCGCCAGTTTGGCCCCAAAGGTCATGGGCTCGGCGTGTATGCCGTGGGTGCGACCCATACACGGGGTGTCCTTGAACTCTATGGCTCGGGCGCGTACCGCTTCGATAAGCGTGCTGATCGACGTGAGAAGTAGGTCGGCACTCTGGGTCAAACACCAAGCCAACGCCGTATCCACCACATCACTCGAGGTGAGGCCGTAGTGAATCCACTTACCCGCCGTTCCTCCCACCGACTCCTGCACCACGTCCACAAACGCCGCCACGTCGTGATCGGTGATCCGCTCTCGTTCGTCCACCGCAGCCACCGTGAACGTGGCCATGGCTCGGGCCTGCTGCGCGTCAACCAATGGCACCACGCCAAGGCCAGCCCACGCTTCGGTGGCCAATAGCTCTATTTCCAACCACCGGCTCATCCGCGCTTCGTCGGTCCACAGCGCCGCCATTGCTGGAAGGGAGTAGCGGGGGATCATGACGCCATCTCCATTTGCTGCTCGATGATCTGCTCGCGGCCCGGTCCAACGCCCACGAACGTGATGGGTACGCCTATGACTTCGCCCATGAACTCCAGATAGCGCCGGGCATTAGGCGGTAGTTGCGCCAGGGATCGCACGGCGGTGATGTCGGCGTGCCAGCCGGGGAGGGTCTCGTAGATAGGAACGCAACGTTCGAGCAGGCCAAGATCGCCGGGGACGTGGGTGACGCGTTCACCACCGATGTCATAGGCCACACATACCTTGACCTCATCGAGCACATCGAGGATGTCGAGCTTGGTCACCGCCACTTCGGTGAGCGAGTTGAGCCGGGCCGCCTGTCGAGCCATCACTGCGTCGAACCAACCGCAGCGGCGCCGACGCCCGGTGACAGTACCGAACTCGTGACCCCGCTCTTGTAATAGTGACCCAACGTCATCGAAGAGTTCAGTGGGAAACGGCCCGGCGCCCACCCGGGTGACGTAGGCCTTGGCGATACCGATGATGCGGGAAAGGTCGCGTGGTCCCACCCCCGATCCAGCCGCGGCCTGCCCAGCCACCGGATTCGACGAGGTGACGAAGGGATACGTGCCGTGGTCGATGTCGAGGAAGGTGGCTTGTGCCCCTTCGAACAGCACCTCTTGCTGTGCATCCAATGCTTCGTGTATCGCCCGTACGGAGTCCCCGATGTACGGCGTCAGAAGGGGCGCATGACCGTCGAGGTACTCCGCACAAATGTCGTCGAACGATAGTGCCGCCACCCCGTGCACTTTGGTGAGGATCTCGTTCTTCTCGGCCAAGACAGCTGCCAGCCGCTCCCGGAACCGGTCCGGATGCACCAAGTCTTGGACCCGGATGCCGTCTCTGGCCACTTTGTCCACATACGCCGGCCCGATCCCGTTGCGAGTGGTGCCGAGAGCCAGCGCCCCCCGCCGTTCCTCGGCCAGACGATCCAGAATCGGGTGGTACGGCATGATGAGGTGGGCATTGCCCCCCAACAACAGGCGGCTGACGTCGACGCCCTTGGCCGACAGCATGTCCAACTCGGCCAACAGTGTCGAGGGGTCCACCACCACTCCGTTGCCGATGATGACCTTGGTATGCGGGGACAAAATGCCGCTGGGAGTGAGGCGGAAGGCGAACTTCTCACCGTCCACCACCACCGTATGACCGGCGTTGTGACCGCCTTGGTACCTCACCACCACATCACTTCGAGTAGCGAGGAGGTCAATCAGCTTGGCCTTCCCCTCGTCCCCCCATTGCGTTCCGACGACGACAGTCCCTGGCACGTGGCATAACGCTACTCGCCCGGTCTGTCCGCGTCCGTCAGCTGATGAGGAGATCCGGCGACTCGGGGGACTCGGCATCCACGGTGATCACTGCACCTTCGCCAAACTTGCCTTCCAAGAGTCGCTTGGCCAACGGATCACTGATTTCGCGTTGGATGAGCCGCTTCAGTGGACGAGCGCCGAACACCGGGTCGTAACCCCGCTTGGCCAGCCACGTCTCGGCCTCGGTGGTCACGTCTAGTGACAGGCGTCGCGCCGCCAGACGATCACGCAGATGACCCAATTGGATATGGACGATATGACTCAGATCTTCCTGCCCCAAGGTCCGGAACCGAATGATTTCGTCGATACGGTTGATGAACTCGGGCCGGAAGAAGTCACTGGGTTCGCCGGGAATGTTGGACGTCATGATGAGCACCACATTGGTGAAATCCACCGTACGACCCTGACCGTCGGTGAGCCGGCCGTCGTCGAGCAACTGCAGCAACACGTTGAACACATCGGGATGGGCCTTCTCCACCTCATCGAGCAACACCACCGCATAGGGGCGCCGCCTGACGAGCTCGGTAAGTTGACCTCCTTCGTCGTAGCCCACATATCCGGGAGGGGCGCCGATGAGGCGCGACACGCTGTGTTTCTCCATGTACTCACTCATGTCGATACGCACCATGGCGCGCGGATCATCGAAGAGGAATTGCGCCAGCGATCGGGCCAAC
>JANYHQ010000684.1 GCA_025358985.1 Acidimicrobiales bacterium | reverse complement strand
CTGCGCACTCCTGCAGGCCTACGAGCTTCGGGTGGTGCCTGTGATCGCAGCCGACGCAGAATGGGCGGCGATGTGCTGGCGATCAGGTGAGGGACTATCGCTCGGTGATCGACTCTGTCTTGCCCTCGGGGAGCGCCTCGGCGCCACCGTGTGGACGGCCGATACCGCGTGGGGCAGCACCGACATGATCAGACAGATTCGCAACGGCTCGTCGAAAGGGTAGAAGTACTCGCTCAGCGGGTACTTCTACCCTTTCGGGATGTTTACAAGCGGGTCACACGACCGTGAGCGTGACGTCGATGTTGCCCCGGGTGGCGTTGGAGTAGGGGCATACCTCGTGAGCCTTGGCCACAAGGTCTTCCGCCGCGGCGCGATCCATGCCAGGAATGCTGACGGCCATGGACACAGCAACACTGTAAGCGCCCGCTTTACCCACCAAAGCGCCGAACGACACGTCCGAGGCAATAGAAACTTCGGCAGGCAACGTAATCTTCTCAGCACCGGCCACCGCTTTCATGGCACCAATGAAACAGGCTGAGTAACCAGCGGCGAAGAGTTGCTCGGGGTTGGTACCGGGGCCGCCCGCGCCGCCCATCTCCTTGGGAGTGGAGAGACTCAACTTGATCTCGCCATCCGATGACTCGGTGGTGCCGGTGCGACCGCCAGTTGACGTGGCATGGGCGGTGTAAAGGGCTTTTTCGATGGCCATGGTGGGGTTCCTTTGTTTGATGGATTGGTTGTGCCAAATAGCGATTCCGTGAGGTTGGCCCGCAACGTCTTCAGCTCGGCCGTGAGCAGCGCAATGTCAGCCAAATCGCAGGCAGTGGCACAGGCCACCGTCTCGGGTACTGCGGCGGCCTTGGCCTTGAGATTGCGACCGCTAGTACTGACGTGCACCAGCACCCTACGTTCGTCCACCGTGTCGCGTCGGCGTCGGACCAGACCGGCTGACTCCAGCCGTTTCAACAGCGGGGTCAACGTGCTCGATTCAAGCATCAATCGCTCACCGATCTCCGATACCGACATACCGTCATTCTCCCAAAGCACCAACATCACCAAGTACTGCGGATAGGTGACGCCCAATGGCTCCAGCAACGGCTGGTACACCTTGGTCATGGCCAACGAGGCTGAGTACAAGGCAAAACAGAGTTGATGATCCAAGGCCTGGAGATCAGATGGCGCTCGCCGAGGCATGTTGAAAACCATAGCGCACGATTGAATCGTGTGCGATACGATCTGGTTCTCCATCAACCAAAGGACCTTCCATGATCGCCGCCCAGGGTTACCACCACGTCCGCCTCACCGTCACTGACATCGCGCGTTCACGTAAGTTCTACGACGACGTGTTCGGTTTCAAGGTGGCATACGAATTGCCGGCTGATGCTGACGACGCCACCAAAGCGGCGCTGAGCTTCCTCTTCGGCGGAGTCATCTACCAAGTTGGCGGCGGGCTCTTCGGCCTTCGCCCGGTGGCTCCGGAGGCGGACCGCTTCGATGAAAACCGTGTGGGTCTCGACCATTTCAGCTTCGGCGTGGCCAGCAAAGCGGAGATGGACGCAGCCGCTGCGCTACTCGACGGCATGGGCGTGGCCCACGGTGGGGTCAAGGACATCGGCGGTGCTTTCATCCTCGAATTCCGAGACCCCGACAACATCAGTTTGGAGCTGTTTGCCCCAGGCTCCTGAGCTCACCATACCGAAGGCGATCTCCACCCCCCAGCCCAACACCACACCCAACACGGATCCAATTGCGTAGCAGGCGATGTCGCTCCACAAGAATCCGTGACCCAAAAGGATGCCGAGTGCAGTGTCATTGCGCAATTGCAGTAACCAACTGCCTCGGTAGAGCTGTTGCAGTTCGATGAGGACACACACTCCGAAGCCTCCTGCCATCGCCATCCACCGTGGGTGGTAGCGCAACACGAGGCGGATACCGAAGAAGATGCAGACCGCCGAGAGAACATCGCCTCCGTATCGGCGGACCACGTCGGGCATTGGTATCGCCCTGGATCGGCTGGCCAACCCGAGGGGAACGGTGACGGCGATCAAGACCACGTAGATGACTGTCACTGATGGTCCGTTGCGGCGTCCCACGCAACGTTCCTCAGTGGACGACACGGAGCTAAATTAGCAACCTATGGCTCGCACCAGCACGTATCTCAACTTTGCTCGGGAGACGGAAGCGGCGTTCAATTTCTACCGCAGCGTCTTCGGTACCGAATTCGAAAGCGACTTCAGACGAATGGGTGACGTCCCCGCCCACGACGGGATGCCACCTATGGCCGAGGAGGACAAGACCCTCGTCATGCATGTGGCACTCCCCATTCTCGGGGGACACGTGTTGATGGGCACCGACTCGCCCGAGTCGATGGGCTTCACCCTCACCCAAGGCGACAACGTCCATATCAACTTGGAAGTAGACACACCGAGCGAAGCGCAGCAACTCTTCAGCGCGCTCTCCGATGGGGGCACCGTGGGCATGGACCTCCAGCCGATGTTCTGGGGCGCCCTGTTTGGCTCGCTCACCGACAAGTTCGGCACCAGTTGGATGATCAACTGCGCCACTACGCAGTAAGCAAAATCTGAGCGATGGCGTCTGGGGCTCTAACGTTGTCGCATCATGGACTTCATCGCCAATTTCATGAACAGCGATCAGGACCCCATCGCCTGGTCCCGTACTCGCGAGAGCGAAGGCTGGCAGGTGCTGGGTTGCGCCGATCACTTCTGGTCGGGCCAACATACGTTTCCGCACCTCTGGGTGACGCTGGCCACCATGGCCGCATCCACCCAGCGCCCAGTGCTGACGTCATCATTTGCCAACAACCTGTTCCGATCTCCCGTGGAGTTTGCCCAAGCGGCGCTGCAATTGCAGTCGGTTTCGGGAGGTCGTTTCGAGGCGGGACTGGGCGCCGGTTGGAGCCGTGATGAAGCCGTAGGCGCTGGCATCGGATACCCATCAGCCGGAGTGCGAGCCGGTCGCTATATCGAGGCAGTACAGATTGTGCGGTCATTGCTCGCCACTGGCACGTGCAGTTTCAACGGCGAGCACTACCAAGTGGACGTACCTGCCATTGGACCGCGGCCACCGTGTGGTCCGCCGCCGCTGGTGGCATCGCTCGGTGGTGATCGAACTATTCGCGGCATTGCCCCACTGGTGGACCGGGTGGAACTCAAACTGATCTCCGCCGCCACTCGCAATGGTGAGCTCGACCTCCCTGCGTTGGCTGCCATCCCCCACCAGCATCTGTTGGACTTGGTGGACAAGGTCCGAGCGGTGCATTCGACCGTGCCGCTTGGGGTGTTCATCCTTTGTGGTGTGGGAACCGATCGGCGCACCACGGCCATCGAGGCAATGCTGGGTGACAGCTTTTTGGGAGGGTTCTTTGGTGAGCCAGCCAAGGTTGCCCACTCCATGATGGCGTTGGCCGACGCCGGCATCGACC
>JANYHQ010000647.1 GCA_025358985.1 Acidimicrobiales bacterium | reverse complement strand
CCGGAGCAAGGCCGAGCAGGGGACGGGCTGCCCGCCCAATGTCCCCGGGTTGGCCGCTGAGATGGATGACCACACAGGCAGCTCCGGCTGCTGGACAGAACCCCGCCTACAGGCCGACTCATCGTCGCTTCAGCCTCCCGTGGTGTCAGGGGCGTCTTGTGGACGTCCAGCAGGTTCGTGGACACCCAGCACCCCTGCACCACGTCCACAAACCTGCCTGACGTCCACACTCGATGCACGGACCCCATATCCATGAAGGCGACTCGGCCTGGCAGACGCCGGTCGGCAATTCGAAGGAAGAGTCCCTGCCAATAAGCACCGAATGGGCTTTCACAGCCCACGGCCGTGGCGATAGGTTTGACGAGTGGATCTCATGTCGCTCATCGAAGTGGGGCCGGGAGTACGCAGCGGCAAGCCATGCTTCGTCGGAACCCGGATCGCCGTCCACGACATCCTCGAGTACCTCGCTGGCGGCATGACCGTCGACGAGATCGTCAGTGACCTTCCCGAACTCACCCCCAACCACGTATGTGCTGGCTTCGAGTTTGCCGCCATGCGGGAGCGACGGCTGGCCGCGTCGGCGTGAGCTGCTGTCCGACCAAAACCTGTCCCGACCGCTGGTCAGTGGCAACTCGACCGTTACTCCGGGCGTGAATGCTCCGCTTGAGAATCGGGACGTATGCGGGTTGCGCAAGGTCGACGATCGTGTTTCGATGAAGTACAAGCTCGCTGTCTTCACCCTGCTGGCAACCGTGTTCGCACTACCGTGTGCGCTTGCTCAAGAGTCGCCTGTCACCCTTGCGCCTCGGGTCGCAGTCAGTGCGGTTTTCACGGCGCTGAACCAGCTGATCGAGGCGCATCCTGATGTGTTGACCAACGTACGAGTGATCGAGGACGTGGAGTATCGACCACGATTAATCGTAAGCGGTCGCGAAGAAGGCCGCACTCTTGTACCGGCATCCATCAGCAACGGGGGAACGACCTTTGAGGTGTCATTCGAACCTCGCCAATTCTCCGCCTCTGATTGGCGAAGTATCTCAAACCAGCTCTTCGGACCGTATGTCTCTAAGCGACTCCCGAACGGCCTCGTGATCCAACGCCCTCGGGTGTCCCGTCTGGCCCCGGCATCAAGGTCGCACAAATCCTCGCCACTTCCCGCTTGCGAATGGAACTGGCCACCCTGTCGCCATCCGTCGATCAGGTCGACGTCAACGTTCTCACCAAGACCGGCAAAGCGGTCACCCCAACCACCCTGCAACGGCTTCAAACACAACTGCGTCGCGACGCTCCCCTGATGGGTTCACGTGCCCTCATGCGCTGGGGCATGCAACTGAAGCTCCGCCGCCAGGTGATCAGCAAGAAACGAAGCTGAAGCGTCTCGCTGAGCCGTTGTGACCGCCCGATGGCTCCCACTCATGGATCGAAGTACCGTCAGGCCATAATGCGACGCGCGTCGATGTGGGCCCGAACGATTGTGGTCAGCGCCACCATCGGCGGATACGCGTTCGGCGCTCATCGCACAGTGCCAACAGCCCCTTTCGCACCACCCGTCCCTTCCGCCCCGGCCTCACCCGTTTCCACGATCCCGATCCCTGGCCCCGACCCGATGGCTGTGTACTTCCTCTCCGCCACTCCGGCCAACGCCATCTTCAGCGGGGTCTACCGGAACCGCACATATGACACCATGCGCGCTGGCGTCCGCTACGCCCATATGAACAACATCAGCGAAACCTATATCGACATCATCTCCCTGAACGCTCCCCCGCAATTCACACCAAGCGACGTACAACAGCGGCGTATCGGCACCCACCACACCACTATCACCAGCATATCCAGCGACGGTCAGCAGATCGGCTGGCAAGCTCTATGGACCGAACCTGACGGCATCATTGTGATCGTCCATATCTACGACAAGGACGAGTCACTGCTCGACCGGATCATCCCCACCATTGTCCACGCCAACCGCACCGTGGCCACCCAGATGATCACCGCATCCGACCGTTCCTACCAGTTCCAGTCGGCCAGCACCCGACGAGTCGCCACCGTCGGCGGGCAGGGAGCCACGGGGTGGCGGCTCGACGTGTTCGTACCACCCGGATACCCCATTCCCCGATGGGAACGTCGACCGCTCTGTTGGCAACTTCAACTCAACAGCTCAGGCGCTGTTCACGAGGAGCCACGATGTGATCGGGGACCATCCACCGTCTACCTCCGACCGGGCGACGGCTCCCGAATCATCGCCATCGTCGACCCCACCAAAGCCACCGGTACGCAAGCCACGATCACTGTCGCCACCATCGTGTTTCGCAACGCCACCGACAACACCATCCATTGAGTGTGGACGTGAGGCAGGCAACGTGGATCGACCGTCGGAATTCTT
>JANYHQ010000640.1 GCA_025358985.1 Acidimicrobiales bacterium | reverse complement strand
GCCGGTGGAATTTGTGGTGGGGACAGACGGGAAGAGCTTGTACCCATTCGGCACCCCGAAGCCAGGAAGCGCGGTCCGAGTTGCCAACCAGTTCGGATATCTCTCCCTGGGGCTCACAGATCGTCGGTACACGTGGGGGTTTGTACGCGAGGACGGCGGGATCAGTGACCCTGGATCAGGGGTGTGTCGCTAGTGTTAATCGAACGCTTTGAGCGATCGATTAACTATTGGATTCGGTGGGTGGGACGATCAGGTTCCGCTATTTGTCGCTCAAGAAAGGGCGCCTACCACCATGACCACGATGACCACTATGACCAACATGCTTGCACTCGATATTCCGGGGTTGTCGGCTTCGCACTACGCGCTGATCTACAACCTGTTCTCACTGGTGTTCGCCGCCATGACATTCACGGCGCTGTATCTACTGGTATCCCGAAACACCGTGGCGCCGGCCTATCGAACGGCCGTGACCGTATCGGCCATGGTGTGCTCGATCGCCGCTTACCACTACTTCAGGATCTTCGAGAACTTCCGCGACGCCTACCCAGGCGGAGCTTCCACTGGGGCTGCCCATTTGCTCTCCAGTGTTCGCTTCAATGAGGGATACCGCTATGTGGATTGGCTTCTCACCGTGCCGCTGCTGTTGGTAGAAACCATTGCCGTGTTGGCGTTGGCCAAGTCGGAGCAAAAGTCACTGCTGTGGAAGTTGGTCCCAGCGGCCACGCTGATGATCTTGCTGGGCTACCCCGGTGAAGTGGCCAACACCAACGGTCCTCGGGTGGTGTGGGGCCTGGCGTCTACCGTGCCGTTCCTGTACGTGGTGTACGTGCTGTTCAAGGAGCTCGGTGCATCGTTGGAGCGTCAGCCCGCTGACGTTCGCCATACCGTTTCGATGCTGCGTCTGGCCATCCTCGGGTTGTGGGGCGTGTATCCCATTGCTTACCTCTTCCCGGTGTTCGGTGGCTCCTTCTTCGGTGGCGAGGGTGGCTTCGTGCTGCGCCAAAGCGGCTACTCAATTGCCGACATCTTGGCCAAAGCAGCGTTTGGTTTGGTGATCTTCAAGATCGCCAAAGCCAAGAGCGCATACGATGACCCCACGTTGGCCGTGGCGCACTGAGAAATTCACATTGAGAAATTCGCAGTGGCGGCTGGTTTTCGTGTGATTCCAGCCGTCACTGCATTCGCTGAACGATGACCTCCACGGAGGCGCTGGATGTGGGATTCGCGCCGATCCTTACCGGGGGCCTTTGGCGGTGTCAACGAGATCCACCACCACGTTTGATGGCGGCGGTGCAGGAACGAACGGCGCTGCGCTCGGTGGCGCCCATTGGGCTGATCATGGAGGCGGTGGCCGTCGCCACCAACAGCACCACGGCAATGCGACGGGGGCGTGACTGGAGCGACTCAGTACTGAGCCTTGCATTGGTGACGGGGACACGGTTTTCTCCCGGATGAACGGCAGCCGAGAACACAGTTACCTCAGAGTGTTGACAGTAGCAGCGACAGATTTGGGCCATGGCGATTCGCTGGCGTGCTTCGGGCAATATGTGAATCGTGGATACCCACAACTCAAACCTGGACCCGGCGGAGCGCGCAGCAATTCAACGCCGAACATTGCGGGTGTTGACATTGGGACAGGTGGCCGGTGCTGCGGCGTTGTCATCGGCGGTCACCGTGGGTGCATTTGTGGTGCAAGGCATCTTGGGCCAGGAGACCCCGTGGGCCGGTCTGGCCACAGCCACTGTCACCACCGGCACGGCATTCATGTCGCAGATGCTGTCGAGGCTGATGCAGCGTCGGGGACGCCGCCAAGGACTGCAATTGGGTTACGGGCTAGCCGTGGTGGGTGGGCTGATCGCCGCAGTGGGAGCCCAGCACCAGTGGTTGGCGGTGTTTTTGATTGGGCTGTTCATCTACGGCAATGGCCAGGCCGCCAACCTCCTGGCCAGATATGCCGCCACCGATTTGGCCGAGCCGCACGAGCGCAGTCAAGCCATGAGCCGCATTGTGTTTGCGTCCACCTTTGGGGCGGTGCTTGGGCCACTGCTGGTGACCCCGGCCGAACACTTCGGGCAGGTGTGGTTCTCATTTGCCCGCTACACAGGGCCGTGGCTGTTCAGCACCGTGTTTTTCGTAGCGGCAATGCTCAATACCGCCATTCGGTTGCGTCCCGATCCGCTGGTGGCCGCAGGAGGTACCCAATCGGCGGCGGGCGATCCTCTTGCTCACGTAGAACCACGATCCAACCTGCGCAATGCTGGACGCACCATTGCCGCTTCGCCCATGGCACGTGTAGCGGTGGCGGCCATGGTGATCTCACAAATGACGATGGTGGCGGTGATGGCCATGACCCCGGTACATCTCAAACTGCACGGCCACGAAGGAGTGAGCGCATTCGTGGTGTCGACCCACATCGCTGGTATGTACGCATTCAGCCCATTGGTCGGTCGCTACAGCGACCAGAGGGGCCGACTGCCGGCCATTCTCATCGGTAGCGTGATTCTGGTGTTGGCCACCATGTTGGCTGCGTTGTCCGGAGATGTGGAGCAACTGCTGTTCCCTGCCCTGTGGGCGTTGGGATTGGGTTGGAACTTCGGGCTTATCGGCGGATCCAGCCTGTTGATCGACAGTGTGCCGACGGCTGAACGAGTCAGTGTGCAGGGCGCCGCCGATCTGCTGATGAGCCTGTGCGGAGGCGTAGCTGGGTTCGGTTCGGGCTTCGTGCGGCGGGCCGTCGGTTTTCATATGTTGGCCACGCTGGCCACCGTTGCTGCCGGGGCACTGCTCGTGACCGCACTGAAGGCATGGCGGACCGATCGCGGTCACGTGACCGTCGTCACTGTGTAACACTTGGTAATGGCTCAACAAAACGGGCCCAACATATCGGGCTCGTTGCGTCGTGCTCTTCACCCCACCCCCAAGTTTGCTGCCGAGTGAAGGAGAGTTCCATGGCTGATCCTGTATCAAACCCGATCACCGACGAGGACCCCCGTCGGTACCTGGTGGTGGCCAATCGCACCACCACCAGCGAGTCGCTACAGCAGGCGCTCGAGGAACGGATTGCCCTGGGCGGCTCCAGCTTTCGAGTGCTGGTGCCAGCTCCCTATGTGGACATGAGCACCATCGTGCCGTTGGGCATGGACTCGGTGGGTGGGTTGCTGTACCGACTCACAGCCTCGCAAGAGGCGGAGGAGTTGCAGTTCGCCAACGATCGCTTGCAGGCGCTACTGCAGTGGCTGCGCGACAAGGGAGCATCGGCGGACGGCGAGGTCACCCGGTTGGAGCCGTTCCTGGCCGCCGTGGAAGCTACCGAACACATCACGTACCACGAGATCATCGTGTCCACATTGCCGTCTGGATTGTCCCGATGGTTGAAACTCGATCTGCCCTGTCGCATCGCTCGCCAGTGCCGAATCCCGGTCACTCACGTGGAGGCCACGGTGCCTCTCCCCGCTGCCACCGTTTTTTGATACTCATGGCCTGATACTCGTGGCCCGCAAACTCATCGGTGGTCGTGCTGATGATGTTGATCCGGAGTATGGCCGTGGCCATGCGTCTCGTCATCGTGAGTGTGGTTGAGCGAGCCGGGCGGTACTTCGTCTGTGTGTGCGTGATGCTCGTCGAGGTGATCGTGGCCGTGATCGTGGGTCATCTGTATATGCACATGATCATGAGAATGGTTCTCCCTAAGATGGATAGCCAGACCGATGGCCATGAGTATCAGCGCGGGTACGAAGTAGCGACCCACCGGCTCGCGTAACCACACCAGTGCCACGGCGGCACCCACAAACGGTGCGGCGGCATAGTAAGCACCCGTACGGGCGGTACCCAACTGACGCATGGCCCGCACGTACAACACCAGGCTCAGTCCGTAACCTACGAAACCGATGACCACGGCACCCACCACTTTCGGAGTTGATGGCAGGTGGCCCCCCGTGAGCAGGCCGAGCGAAACGTTGACCGTTCCCGCCACCACTCCTTTCACGGCGGCTATCTGACGGGGATCG
>JANYHQ010000016.1 GCA_025358985.1 Acidimicrobiales bacterium | reverse complement strand
CGAAACCCGCATCAACACCGCGTCCCCGGGTTGGCTGGCCCACCATCGCCTGGCCGACACCGTCGTGTTTCCGGGCAGCGCGTACATCGAGATGGCGTTGGCGGCGGGTGGACCGACCCATCGCGTGGTTAAGTCACTGTCGATCATCGAAGCGCTGGTGTTGCCTGATGACGGTGATGTGACCCTTCAGACGGTGGTGGTGGATCAACGCGACGGGACGCGCGATCTCCAGATCCTCACCCTCGATGCTCCGCCCGGTGCATCCTCCGATGGGGCAGGTGGAGGATGGAAGCTGCACGCCCGTGGTGTCCTTGCGGCGGGCGCGGAGTCGATGATCGAGCCCATCCCACTCGTCATCGATACGCTGGCCGTTGATTACGCCGACGAAGTCGACGTGGCGCAGTACTACCGCCAACTGCAAGACATCGGGATCACCTACGGGTCGGCCTTCCGGGGGCTGACTCGCCTGCTGCGCCGTGACGGTGCTGCTGCGGGACTGGCCACCCTGCCTGAGTCGGCGGCCGATGGCCGGTCATACCGCTTGCACCCGGCCCTGCTCGACGCCTGCTTCCATGTGTTGGGAGCGGCCCTCAGCCCGGCGGGCGGGGCCGGCGCGGACGGCGCGTCGGATGACATGTTCGTGCCCGTGGCGATCGACGGTGTTCGCCTCGTGCAGTCGGGCGCGACGAGCGTCTGGTGCGTCGCCACAATCATCGACGCGATGGGCGTTGCCGTGCCCACCGGCAACGCCGTACTGGCGGCGGAGTCGGTGTCGGTTCGGTTGGACATCTACGACATTCATGGTGGCGTTGTCGCGACCGTGGATCGGCTCGAAGTGCGCCGCACCCCGAGGTCGAGATGGGAGCGCCGTCTCCCTGGCGTGCACGACGCCCTGTACGAGCTCGTATGGCGCTCGCGCCCGGCATCGGCCCCGTCTGAGCCCGGGCAGACGAACTGGCTTCTCTTCGCCGACTCAGCTATTACGAAATTGGTAAGCGCGCTGAGTTCAAAGGGGGCGGGCTGCACTGTCGTCGTGCCGGGCCCGGTGACCGTGGCGCTCGACGAGGGGCGGTGGCAGCTAGGCCCCGACGACCACGCAGGTTTGGCGCTGCTGATGGATCGTGTCACCGAGCGATGCACCGGGCCGGTGCACGTTGTGTACGCCTGGGGTCTCGATGCTCCACCGTCTCCAGACACCGCAGCTGAGTTGCAGCAAGCCCAGGCCCATGCCCTGGGCGGCGCGTTGCTGGTGGCGCAATCGTTGACGTCGAGGGGGGCGTTGGGCCACCGGATGTCGATAGTCACGCGAGGCGCGCAGTCGATCGAGGGCGAAGCTCCGGCTCCGGTGGCAGCGACGCTGTGGGGGTTCACACGAGTCATCGCCAACGAGCACCCGCACCTTCGGTTGCGCAGCATCGACCTGGATCCGGGGGCGGGCGTGGATGCGATTGATGAGCTGGTGGCGGAGTTGTGCGACGGCTCCGGCACCGAGGACCGGATCGCCCACCGACGGGGTCCGATGGTGGAGCGGCTGGCCCGCCTTAACACAACACGGGATGTCGCCGTGTCGCAGCCGTATCGGATGAGGCTCGACGAACGGGGGTCACTTGAGCACCTGGGCTTCGTGGCGTTGGACCGCCGCGCTCCTGGGCCGGAAGAGGTGGAGGTCGAAGTCCGCGCCACCGGCATCAATTTCCGTGACGTGCTCAACGTATTAGGAATGTATCCCGGCGACCCGGGTGCGCCCGGCCTCGAATGCGCTGGGGTCATCGTGGCCGTGGGCGAGAAGGTCACGGACCTGGCGGTGGGCGATCACGTCGTCGGTATCGCCCCCCAGGCGTTCGATAGCCATGTGGTGACGAAGGCGAAGCTGATGGTGCGCAAGCCTGCCGCCATCACCTTTGCCGAGGCGGCCACGGTGCCCATCGCTTACCTCACCGCCGCATACGGTTTGGTGCACTTGGCCAACATGCGCAAAGGCCAGCGGGTGCTGATCCACGCCGGTGCTGGTGGTGTGGGCATGGCCGCAGTGCACCTGGCCCATCGGGCTGGCGTCGAGGTGTTTGCCACGGTGGGATCGGCGGAGAAGCGCCGGGTGCTCGAAGCGCTCGGGGTCCGCCACATCTACAGCTCCCGAACGCTCGACTTCACAGATCAGGTCCTTGCTGACACCGCCGGTAAAGGTGTCGACACCGTCCGCGTCCGCCACCAGGAAATCGGCAAGATCGAACGGGCGATACAACGCACCGGGACGTTCTGCGGCGGCCTGCGTAGCGGTCCAGATGCCCCGCTTGCCGATCTCGAGGAAACAACCAGCGGCGCCCAACACCGCGAAGCTGGCGGGGATGAACTCGTCGGCCAACG
>JANYHQ010000595.1 GCA_025358985.1 Acidimicrobiales bacterium | reverse complement strand
CGCGAATGTTCCATCCAGCGGCGTCATCAAAAGATCGTTGAAGAAGCACCATCCACTGCCGTTTCGGCTGAGCTACGCGCCCGTATGGGTATGGCGTCAGTGAAGTTGGTGAAGTCCATTGGCTACCTCGGCGCGGGCACTGTGGAATACCTTCTCGACGACAGCACCGGCGACTTCTACTTCTTGGAGATGAACACCCGGCTGCAGGTGGAACATCCGGTGACGGAGTCAATCACCGACACCGACCTGGTTCGTTGGCAACTGCAGGTGGCCAGGGGCGAAGCTCTGCCGCTGACTCAGGACGAGGTGCAACTGGTAGGCCACGCCGTAGAGGTTCGTCTGTACGCAGAAGATCCTGCGCAGGACTTTCTCCCCACATTCGGAGTGTTGGACAGATACCAGCGCAGCCTCGATTCAGGCATTCGGTGGGACGACGGCGTGGCGACCGGGTCCGAGATATCCACGTTTTACGATCCCATGCTGGGCAAGGTCATTGCCCACGGTGCCACTCGGGCCGAAGCGGTGGCTCGGTTGCGCCACGCACTCGCGGACACGGCCATTCACGGTATGGCCACCAACCGCAACTATCTAGTGGCCATCCTCGGAGAAGCCGACTTCCAATTGGGACGCACCACCACGGCCTACGTCGGCGATCACCCTGATCTCCTCACGGTCGATCTCCCCACTGGGATACTATGTGTGCATATTATTGCGGCAGCGTTGGTACGGGCCGCCCAACATCGGCGTGGTGATGGCCTGTGGGGCTTTGCTCCCAACGGTTGGCGCAATGTGGTGAGCCAGCGGCAGCGCATGGAGTTCCTCTATGGGCAGCGGGCCATAGAAGTGTCGTATCTGTGGTCGGACAGTGCAGCCGTGTCGGTGGACATCGATGGCCTCACCCGCAAGGTTCGCATCATTGGCAACGAGAGTGTGGACCCGGCCACAGACGCCATCACCCTCGAGGTGGAGGGGCTCACCAGCCGAGTACGCGTCCACGTGATGGGCAACCGGGTATGGGCCAACTCGGCGGCGGGCCAGACGGACCTAGTGGTGGTGCCCCGGTTTGCCACCAGTGCCGTGGGGGCGTCGGCCGCCGGTCCCACTGCCCCGGTGCCTGGCCGGGTGGTGGCGGTAGAAGTGGTGGCTGGTGACCGGGTGGCTCCGGGTCAGACGCTGGTGGTGATGGAGGCCATGAAAATGGAGCATCGGATAGAGGCGTCGGTATTGTCGGTGGTGGGTGAGGTGCTGTGCACGGTGGGCGATCAGGTGGACGCCCACCAGGTGTTGGTGGTGCTGGAGCCGGTGTCCGACTGAGTTACGCCACCGAGCCAGTTGGCGCTGAGAGCAAGGTGGGCTGCGGTTGGGCCTGGGTGAGATCGACAACCTTGAGTAGCCAGGCCCGGAATGCGTCCACGCCGGTGCCCTTGGACGCACTGATCCAGTGCACGTCCTCCAGACTCAGTTGGCACGCTGCCGCCAGCTCAATCTTGCGGTTGCCGATCTTGGAGCCACCCACCTTGTCCAACTTGGTGGCCACCACGGCATGGGGCAATTGGCTGTGCCGAACCCAATCCAGCATCTGTACGTCGAGCTTGGTTGGTCCAATTTCGCCGTCTACCAATACACATATCTTGCGTAGCGACTTACGACCGGTGAGATACCCCTCGATCATCTGCTGCCAGTCGGCGCGCACCTGTCCAGGCACCTTGGCAAATCCGTACCCGGGGAGATCCATCACCGTGGCACCAGTGGGGAGTACGAACAGGTTCAACAACTGAGTCCGCCCTGGAGTGTTGCTGACATGGGCCAATTGACGCTGGTTGGCCAATGCGTTGATGAGCGACGACTTGCCCACATTGGAACGACCCACCATGGCAATCTCGGCCGGAGTCTCGGGCAGATCTCGCACCCGCTTGGCCGACATGACGAATTTCAGTCGGAGCGGCGGAGGCATGGGAGCAGAGGGTAGTCCCCGGTAGGCGGCCGATGGCCCTGATCGGCAACAGTGGTGGGCATGAACGACACCCAGGTGCTGCGGATTGCCAACTGCTCAGGGTTCTATGGAGATCGCCTGAGCGCGGCCCGGGAAATGGTAGGAGGGGGCAAGATCGATGTGCTCACCGGTGACTGGCTGGCCGAGCTCACCATGCTCATCCTGGCC
>JANYHQ010000492.1 GCA_025358985.1 Acidimicrobiales bacterium | reverse complement strand
GCAGTACCAAAGGCAGTCGCTGGCCCTTTGATTGACCGGCCTCGCGCAGCGCCGTGCGTTCGGCCCGAGACGGCGTGGGTGGGGCGGGCGGCGCGTTGGCGGCACGGTGCGGCTCGACCGGCGCCTCGTTCTCGGCAATCTCAGCGCGCATACGGATCAAGGACGCGCGCAGTGCATCCACTCCCCCCAGGGCCGCATTGGTGGAGTGCAAGAGTTGGGCTCGCTGGGCATCCAGGGTATGCGCCTCACCGGCCACACCCAGCAACTCGTGGTGGGCGCTGAGGAGGATTTCATGCTCAGCCACGAGCGCATCGTGGGCTGCCTCAGCGGTACGGCGTGCCTGCTGAGCCACTTCCAAAGCAGCCGTGAGTGACGCCACACTGGCATCAGCCAATTGTCTGCTCGACGTTTCGACCGAGAGACGTGCCTGGATGGTGGCATGGTCGACGCGCAACTTGACCAGGGCCTCCCCAGCCGCTCTCGCCGAGGCCTCAGAACGTCGGGTGGACTCTTCGGCGGCAGCTAACCGGCGTTGGGCGTCACGACCGGCGGCTTCACTGACGTTGGATTCCAATAGGCCTCGGGCGTCAGATCGCAAGGAGTCCAATTCCTGCTCCCAACCCGGCGGCCGCTGGGCAAAAATCACCCCGGCCCGCCCCACCAGTTCATCGGTCACCACCAAGGCCACCCGGGCTCGCCACTCTTCGTCGTTGTCAAGTACCCGTCGTGCCACCCGCAGGGCTGGCGTAGGAACCTTGTGGGTAAAGCGCAGATAGGGTCGCAATGGGGCGGGGGCAGGCACCGGTGGCGACACTCGCTGCCCTGCTTGAGCAACCACCACCGTGAGTTCCAACACGGCCCGCAACAGGTCAAACTCCACTTCCGCGCTGGGACCGCTCAGTGGTTGGCGATTCATGTTCGCCAGACTAGAACCCGTCAGCCACGAACAAGTGTTCTCGACAGGGAACGTTTGTTCGCTTACGATACCGGGATGGCCCTGGCCCCTTCCCCCATGCGACAGCAATCATTCGACGATCTCGGCACGCCACTGGCGCATGTCACGTTCTGCGTCATCGACCTGGAGACCACCGGCGGATCCCCGGCATTATGTGAGATAACCGAGATTGCCGCTGCTCGCTATGTTGGAGGTGAGTGCACCGGGGTACTGGCCACGCTGGTGAATCCCGGAGTGCCCATCCCTCCCACCATCACGTATCTCACCGGTATCACCGAGTCCATGGTGGGCCCGGCTCCTCGGATAGATGCAGTGTTGCCAGCGCTGCTCGAGTTCGTGGGTGACGCCGTCATCGTGGGTCACAACGTGCGTTTCGATCTGGGGTTTCTCAACACGGCTTTGGTTCGCCGAGGTTACGAACAGTTCTCCAATCGAGTGGTGGATACGTTGCGTCTGGCCCGGAGACTGGTGCGTGACGAAGTGCCGGACTGCAAACTGGGAACCTTGGCCCAGTACCTCATGTTGGACCACCAACCCTGTCACCGGGCCCTCGATGATGTGCGGGCCACTGCTGATCTATTGCATCTGTTGTTCGAGCGAGCAGCCGGACTGGGAGTACTGGGTCTGGATGACCTCATGGAATTGCCAACGCTCGGCCGCCATCCGTCAGCCGCCAAACTGAAGCTCACCAACTGCCTGCCCCGCCGTCCGGGCGTATACCTGTTTCGCGATGCAGGCGGTGAGGTGCTCTACGTGGGCAAGGCCACCAACCTTCGGGCCCGAGTTCGGAGCTACTTCGGATCCGACGATCGCCGCAAGGTGGGCCCACTACTGCACACCACCGCGCGTATCGATCATTTGGAATGCGCTACTGCGCTAGAGGCGGCGGTGCTCGAGATCAGACTCATCCAGCACCATCTCCCCCGTTACAACCGTCAGTCCAAGTTCTGGACTTCATATGCGTACCTACGTATTGGCGGTACGGCCGGGTCACCGAAGCTGACTGCAGTTCGCCAAGCCACCCCCGGTCAGTCGGGTTGGTTGTTGGGCCCGTTTTCTTCTCTGGGTGCGGCACGGGTGGCGGCGGGCGCATTGCGCGAATGCGTAACAACCCTGCCACCCTCCACCGTCCTCGATCGAGAGGTCATCAATAGGGCGGATGTGCTGTTGGCGCCCCTGCATCATCGGATGCATCACTTGGCCGGTGAAGACCGCTTTGAGGAGGCGGCCTCGGTGCGCGATCGTGGTGGGGTTCTCAGCCGAGCCATTGCCCGTCAACATCGCTGTGATGCACTGCGTGCCGTCCCTCACCTGGAAATGCGCTGGCAGGGTCGTACCATCGTTGCCGAGTACGGGCGGGTGGTGGTGGGCCGCCACGTGCCCTGCGGCGAACCCGACCAGACCCTGTCGCGCCAGTTGGCGGACGAGGTCACACTGCTGGCCAAGTGGCTTGACCGAGAGGCGCATCGGGTGCAACTGATCCAAGGGTCCCCAGGCCTTGCTCTACCCGTCGGGGCGGTGCCCCGCTTCCATGCCGGCCCTGTCACTGCGCCCCGACCAGCGCCAGCCGTCATTCCAATCCCCTCCGTCACCCCCGCCCAGCTGGAGCGCTCTCGTACGCCCGCCGCTCGTCCTCGGGGAGCCCCGGCACGCACCACCCGCACTGCCCCCTCACCAGCAATGCGGTTGTTCGGCGTCACTCCCGCTGTCCGAGGCCCGGTTCGGGGCAGGTGGGCCAAGAAAAGCTAAGCCGGGACCGCGCGTAGGCTTTGACACGTGGAGACGATCCTCATCGTGGTGCTGTCCGTTCTGGGTGGTTTGGCCCTGAGTGTGATCATTGCCCTGCTTGTCCTACGAGGGATGCTGCGCCGTCAACTGCGAGTGAGTATCGGTCGCAAATCGGTGGCTCCCACTCACTGGGTGGCACCGCTCTCACGTGCCGCACGGCTGCATCGGCGGCTGCGGACGGCCACTGTGCAGGCACGCTTGCAGACGGCTCGTCTCGGCGCCGCTCCCGCCCTGGCTGACAGTGTCCGAAACCTGGAACACCATGCGTGCGCCGTGGAAATCGACCTGGTGTCGGCGGCACGGGCGCCACGCCCACAGCGTCGCCAAGCGCTGATGTCGCCTGCCGCCGACGTACAGCGCATAGAAGCGTCGGTTCTACAACTCATGTTCGTGGCACAGAAGTGGGAACAAACCATGACCGGTCCGCAGCCGCTATTACCATTCCAAGATCAACTGCGCGCATACGACCATGCCACCAATCAAGTCAAGGCATTGGAACAAACACCACTCCTAGTGTTCGTGGAAGACGAATAACGCCCCTAGTCGGTGCGGTACTGCGCTGAGGTGGTCACCAACGACTCCAATGCCCTCATGGCGGCGCCCGAGTCGATACTTCGCATGGCCAGCGGCAAGCCATCCTCCAACGACTCCACCATGCCAGCGGCCACCAATCCCGCCGCCGCATTCAGTACCACGATGTCGCGATGGGGCCCCAGGTCACCAGCCAGCACCCGAGTGGCCGACTCGGCATTTTCCACCGCCGATCCACCCCGCAATTGGGCAACCGTGGCCGGAGCCAAACCCAGTGCGGTTGGGTCCACCACCGAGGTCACCACGTCACCGTTCTCCACCCACAACATGGTGGAGGTGGTGGTGGTGGTGAGTTCATCGAGCCCATCGTGGCCGAACACCACCAGCGCTCGAATGGCCCCCCTACCACCCAACACCGCCGCCGCCCTGGGTGCCATGGCCGGGTCCGAGATACCCATCACCTGCCGGGCCACTCCCCCGGGATTGGCCATTGGTCCCAAAAAATTGAACATGGTGGCCACCCCCAGCTCACGGCGAACGGGAGCGGCGTGGCGCATGGCAGGATGGAATCGGGGAGCCAACGCAAACCCCACGCCAGCCGAGCGCACACACTCCGCCACCCCTTCTGGTGTCACTTCCAGCGTGACGCCGAGCGCCTCGAGTACATCCGCCGAGCCGGCCGCGGAACTGGCGGCACGACCCCCGTGCTTGCATACCGAAGCACCCGCCCCCGCCACCACGAATGCGGCAATGGTGGAGACGTTGATGGAATGGCTGCGATCGCCTCCGGTGCCGCAGGTACAGATCGCCGCAATACGTTCTGCTTCAGTGAGGGGAACGGCAATACCATATGTGTACATGGTATCGAGTGCAACGCGGAGTTCCTCTACCGTCTCGCCCTTGGTCCGCAGTCCTATGGCGAAGCCAGCCATCTGGGCGGGCGTGGCGTTGCCACTCAGAATCTCACCGAGGGCCGAACGCAACAGCTCAGCTGGCAGGTCGTGGCCGGATGTGAGCGTACTCAGCACCGCGGGCCACCCACCCATCTCGGCGAGCGCCACGGGGAGCTCTTTCAAGCGCTCGTTACGCCGTGCGGCGTCGTTGACGCAGGATGCGCCGTCGCTCACGCTCCGTGGCCCCACCCCACACTCCGTCACGCTCACGCACTGCCAACGCGTACTCCAGGCAGGCCAAACGGACGTTGCAGTTCGAGCAGATGGATTTAGCCTCGTCAGCGTCCTCATCAGCCGCGGGATAGAAAATCTCCGGGTCGATGCCTTGGCAACGGGCCTGCGAGCGCCATGTATGCGTCTTCATCAAGGTCTTCCAATCCTCAGTTGTGCTGTCAAAACCGAACCGCGGTGGTGGCGACCAGGCTTGAGGGGGCCGAAAAGTATGGAACGAACGTGGACCGTCTGTAAAGGGCCTGATCGAGAGATGACCAGTTTTTTGTCTCCAGTACGAAACCAGCGACATCACCCTGAGCGGATGATGATGAGTGTTGGATGAGATAACAGGGTTGCACAAGGCGCGGAACCAAATCCTCACGAGATCTGCACAACTGCAGGGTGCATCATCACTAGAGGCGCCGGTCACCTAGCAACTCGCAACATCCCAAACAATCGATTACGCGACCGGGACCCCAGGCAACGTCAGACAGACTGTCGCACTATGGCCGATACTGACCACCTCCCCCACGCCGTGTACGTGTCCGACCACGTTGATAGCCACCCCGGGCGCCAGAAGCTGTATCTACTGCTGGCCGTCCTTGTCACTGTTCCCGGTCTCATCGTCCGCTTCAGTGCCCCGTCGATGCCTCACCCGGTGGAGGCGCTGATCTTCGGGGTGGCGGTGGTAGGCGCCGCCTTCCTCCTCGCCTGGGCCGCCGAGGCGGCCCAATTGGACATCTCCGCCGGCTTAGCCATCGCGGTCTTGGCATTCATAGCCGTACTCCCTGAATACGCCGTGGACATGGTGTTCTCATGGAAGGGAGGCAAAGGATTCAAGGAGTTCGGTCGGGCCTGTGGACCCGCTGGCGGCTCCCCGGACTCCCACCCGTGCTCGCTGGCGTTGGCCAACATGACCGGGTCCAACCGTCTCCTGATCGGCATCGGCTGGTCTTTGGTGGTGTTCCTGGCGTGGATCCAGTGGCGCAAACGCGGCATGGCCACCCGTGAAATCGTGCTGGAACGCTCGCACTCCGTGGAGGTTGGATTCCTGGCGTTGGCTTCGTTGTACGCCCTCACCCTTCCCCTCAAGGGTTCGTTGACCCTGTTCGATGCGGTCATCCTCATCGCCATCTTCGTGGCCTATACGTGGCGCATTGCCAAAGCGCCGGCGGAAGAACCTCACCTGGTGGGACCGGCACTGCTCATAGGTTGTCTCCCCACCCGCCAACGGCGACAGATAGTGATTCTCATGCTGGTGTTTGCGGCCGCCGTCATCCTCGCTTCGGCGGAGCATTTTGCCGAAGCGCTGGTGGCCACCGGCAAGAGCGCTGGCATCGATGAGTTCCTCCTCGTGCAATGGCTGGCTCCGTTGGCGTCCGAGGCACCCGAGTTGCTCATCGCCGGTTTGTACGCGTGGCGTTTGAACACCGGTAACGGCCTGGGCACCCTGGTGAGCTCCAAGGTGAACCAGTGGACGTTGTTGGTGGGGACGCTCCCCATAGTGTTCGCCATCTCGTCGGGTTCGTTGCACGGCTTGCCGTTGGGCACGTTGCAACGCGAGGAACTGCTCCTCACCGGAGCCCAGGCCTTCTTCGCCATCTCTGTACTGGTCAACTTGTCCATGAGCACCAAAGAGACAATGGTGCTGTTCGGTATGTTCTGGGCTCAGTTCATCGTAGGTGCCGTGGTGCCCCATCGTTTGGTGAACCTGGAACGCGTTGGCGTATCGGTGGTGTACATCACGCTGGGCGTGTGGCTCATCGCCCGTCACTTCGGTCGATTCCAGATGTTGCTTCGCGACGCGTTCCGTACCTCGATCTTGGAACTGCATCAATGAGCAGCGCGCTGGCCCGTCGGCGATCAACCTGCGATCGTCTGTGTACTGAACAATTCGATGTACTGGTGGTGGGAGGCGGCGTCACCGGTGCGGGGGTGGCACTCGACGCCGCCAGTAGGGGGTTGAAGACGGCCATTGTGGACAAGGGCGACTGGGCGTCGGGCACGTCGTCGAAGTCGTCCAAGTTGGTCCATGGGGGGCTGCGCTATCTGCAACAGCGTGAGATCCGTCTGGTATTCGAAAACTTGTTGGAACGGCAACGTCTTTTGGCGAATGCACCACACCTGGTCAGCGTGCTGCCTTTTCTCATCCCACTGTTCACCAAGGCCTCGGCCAGCGGAGCACGGGTGGTGGCCGACAAAGCACTGGTGAAGGCGTACTCGTCTACTCTGAATATGTACGACTTCACCGGCGGGCTGCGTATCGGCAAGCGACACCAACGAATCAGCGCCGATGAAACCTTGGCGCATATGGCCGGTCTTGCTCCTACCAAGGTGGCTGCCGGATTCGTGTACTACGACGCGCAAGCTGATGACGCCCGTCTCACCCTCACGCTCATCCGCACCGCCGAGGACTATGGCGCGGTCGCCGTCAACTATGCTGAAGTATGTGCGCTTACCAAAGCGGCTGGGAAGGTCACCGGCGTGATGTTGGCCGACGGTACTTCGGTGCAGGCTCGTAGCGTGGTGAATGCCACTGGGGTATGGGCAGCGGGATTGATGGAACTCGACGGCGAACTCACCCATCGCATCACACCCGCCAAGGGGGTTCACGTCACCGTGCCCGCCGATCGGTTGCACTGCGACATCGCAGCCGTCGTCCCCGTGCGCTCGGACCGGCGCTCGTTGTTCGTCGTACCGGGGGCGGCCCTGGGGGCGCCGCATCTCACCTACATCGGCACCACAGACACGCCATACGAAGGCTCCCTCGATCACCCCACGTGCACCGCCGCCGATGTGAAATACGTACTCGACGGAATGAACTCGTGGCTAGCCGATCCGCTCACCACCGATGATGTCACCGGAACCTGGGCCGGGTTGCGTCCGCTATTGGCCGATGCCCACTCCGAGCGCACCGCCGATCTCAGCCGTCGTCACGCAGTGGTCCGGGCCCGCAGCAATCTGATCTCCATTCTGGGCGGCAAGCTCACCACGTACCGCAAGATGGCCGAGGACACCGTGGACGAAGTATGCGCCGTACTCATTACCAAGGCGGCGTGCGGCACCCGCAAGCTCGCCTTGCGCGGGTCGTCAGGCACCGCTGAACTACGTCAGGAACATGCTGCACTGCGTCAGGGCGTGTCACCCGACGTGCTCGAGCATCTGGTGGCACGCCACGGTGGTGAAGCCCTGGCCGTGTTG
>JANYHQ010000464.1 GCA_025358985.1 Acidimicrobiales bacterium | reverse complement strand
CCCGACAACGGGAGGGCTGCACCGCGGCCGTCCTCCCAGGGCTGCGCCTGCGCCCGACCGTCGGCCCCAGTGAGCAGTTGTTGCTTTTCGTAGATTGCATCGCGCCGATTGGTGAAGCTGAACTCGAAGATCTTGGATTCGGTGATGGCCTCGGTGGGACAGGCCTCCACACACAAATCGCAGTGGATACACCGCAAATAGTTGATTTCGTAGACGTAGCCGAAGCGTTCACCGGGAGATATGGGCTGCTCCGGGTCATTGTCGGCGCCGCGCACATAAATGCATTTGGCTGGACAGACGCCTGCACACAATTCGCACCCGATGCACTTCTCCATGCCATCTTCGTAGCGGTTGAGTACATGGCGGCCGTGGAACCGCTCCGGCTTGGGCCGCAGGTCCTTGGGGTATTCATTGGTGACCACGGCACCGGTATCAGTGTTGTGGGCCAGCTTTTTGAAGGTGACTTTGAAACCCTCGAGATATCCCACGGGTCAGAACCTTCCAGGTCGGCCGACGGAGGCGGATGCCGCAGCCGCCGAAGATTCGGCGAACTCCGCATCTGCAGTTTGTCTCCCCACACGCATCGCCGCCCACAGTAGACCGGCAGCCACCAACGATCCGGCGAAGGCCAGTAACAGGTTGCGGACCCGGTCACCCTGAGTGCTCCCAGCTTCACGGGCGGCGAGGATGAGCAGCCAGATGAGCGAGGCGGGGATCAGCTTCTTCCACCCGAGATCCATCAACTGGTCGTAACGGTAGCGAGGCAGGGTGGCCCGCAAACCGACATACACCGACAGCAGTATGAACACCTTGAGCACCAGCCACAACGGTGACACCGCACCGAAGAACGGTACCGCCACGTCGAATGGGAAGTTGGGGCCGCCCAGGAACAAGGTGACGATGAGGGCGCTCATGGTGACGGTGTTCATGAACTCGGCCAGATAGAACATGGCAAAACGGGCCGACGAGTACTCGGTGTTGAATCCGCCCACCAACTCAGACTCCGCCTCTACCAAATCGAACGGCGGCCGGTTGATTTCTGCGGTGCCGGCGATGGCAAACACGATGGCCGGCACAGCAATGGTGCGCACCAAATTCCAGTGCCAGAAGCCGCCTGCTTGGGCACCCACGATGTCCTGGGTGGACAACGAACCGGTGAGCAGAATCACCGCCGCCAGTGACAAACCCATGGCCGCTTCGTAGCTGATCATCTGGGCGCTGGCCCGAACGGAGCCCATCAGCGGATACTTGGAGCCAGACGACCAACCAGCCAGCATGATGCCGTAGACGGCGATGGAGCTGACCCCCAGACTGAACAGCACCCCCATGGGCGGATCGGCCAACTGCAGATACGTGTCATGGCCCAAGATGTTGACCTTGCCCCCCAGCGGTATGACGCAAAAGGTGAGGAAGGCAGGCAGGGCCGATATGTACGGAGCCAAGCGGAAGACCGTTTTTTCGGCTTTGGCCGGAAACAGCGCCTCTTTGAAGAAAAGCTTCGTGCCATCGGCCAGGGTCTGCAGCAAACCCCATTTTCCGGCCCGATTGGGGCCGATGCGGTTTTGCATGTCGGCGATGAACTTGCGTTCGTACCAAATCATGAGGGCCGTACACAAGAGCACGATGACCAGAGCCAGAACCGCCTTGATGAAAATAATTATCAGAACAGAGGGACTGAAGTGAGCTGGTCCCTGTACCCCGTTCTTGACACTGCGCAGTAGTGGATCGCCCACTTCTTGCAGTCGTACCGAGGCGCCTATCCACGCCATATATGGACTGGCCATGATCAGTTGTCCCCCACCGTCTCGAGCCGGATCTTGACCACGCCGGTGGTAGCCAACTCATCGAGGTCGATCAGTTGCGCAGCATCACCACCGCGTTGACCAAACGGTACGAAGGCACTGCCGCGAGGGACCTGGGTGTCCTCCTTCACCGTGAGCACCACCGTGCAGCGCTGCGACAAGACCTTCACCGATCCGCCCGCGCTGAGGCCATGGCGTTCGATTTCGCCCGGATGCAAATGCAACGCCGTGCCCGGCGCCAGCTTGGCCAACGAAGGGCTGGCTTGCAAGCGAGTGCCATCGTCGTAGAACAGATGTGACGACACCAAGCGCAGCGAGTAGCTGTCAGGTTGCGGCACCACACTGGCCGGTGGCGTGGACGCCGTGACACAGGGAGGAACGGCCAGCGTGTCCACGGTGTCAGCGTCCGAGTCCGCCGTTTCCGTGTCGGCTTCCACTGCGTTTGCAGCAATACTCGGCAACGGCACCACGATGCCATCACCGCGTCCGGGTGTACTGAGCATCGCCATATCCAAGCCCAGGTGTGATGGCACCACCCGGGAGATCTCTTCGGTGATGTCCTCCACCGATTCCAACTTGAGGTCGATACCCAAACGTACGCCCAGTTCTACGGCGATCATCCAGTCCGGTCGGGCCACTCCGGGGGCACTGACCTTGGCCGCCAGGCGGCTCACCCGTCCTTCAATATTGGTATGGGTACCACTCTTTTCGGCAAAGCCCGCAGCCGGCAGGACGACGCTGGCATGGCTCACGGACTCATTGGCAAACGTATCCACGGCAATGATGTGCTCGAGCTTGGCAAACGCCGCGGCGGCAATGGTGGAATCGATGACGTCAGTGAGTGGATCAGCGCCGAGCAACACCAACGCCGTGATGCGACCCTCGGCCGCCGCTTTGAGGATGGCCACCGTGTGGAGACCCTCAGTGGCGGGGACGTCGCCCCAATGACGCCGATACCAATCGCCACCTGCGGCCAAGGTGACTCGTCCGGGGAGCAGGCCGGGAGACAACCCCATGTCGAGGGCACCGCGTAGGTTGGCGCGACGCGGGGCCGGAAGCACGGAGCCGCTGGCACCAAGGGCCGCCAGCAACGATGCCAGCGATTCTTCGATGGACGCCACGGACTCGGCCAGTGAGGTACGACCGGCCACCACCACGACCTTTCCAGGCGAGCCGGACTTCCCCGGCTGAAGGGCACCGGCCAGGGTGGCGGCCGCGGCGTTGATGGCATCGGCTTCCACACCAGCCACTTGGCGCTCCACCTTGGTACCAGCCACTGCAGCCATGAGCGCGCTTACCAGTGCGGGCGATTCACCCGGACGGTGTTGGAGCGAGTGCTTCACGTAGCGCGTCATGCCGGTGCCCTTGGGACCGATTTCCACCATGGGTACCCGGTAATTGGCGGCGGCGTCGCGCAGACGCAGGAACAACACCGGTAACTCTTCCTTCACGTCTGGGGCCAGCAGAATGACAGCAGCGGCCCCACAGGTTTCGTCGATGGTGGCCTGAGGCACCCCCATCCACGTCTGCGGGCGCAGACCGTCACCGAGTTGGGCGTCGATGTTGTCGATACGCAAGCCGCCTTTGAGGAGTTTGGCCCACGTGTACTGGTCTTCGTTGGTGAGCCCAGCCCCGCCGATGACACCGATCTTGTCGGGCGGCAGATGACGCAGGATCGACGCCGCTGCTTCCAGCGCTTCGTACCAGGGCACCACTACAGCCTCGGTGCCCGGCGTCTTGCGGATCATGGGGTTCGACAGACGATCCGGTGATCCAACTGCTTCAAACCCGAAACGACCCTTGTCGCACAGCCATCCCCAGTTCACGGGGTCTGAATCCACGCCCTGCATCCGCGTGATGCGGTCACCACTTGATTGCACCACCACCCGGCAACCAACACTGCATCCGGTACACGTGGTTTCCACCTGGTCGAGGTCCCACGGGCGAGCGGCGAATCGATATGGCTTGGCCGTGAGGGCACCCACCGGACAGATCTGCACCACGTTGCCGCTGAAGTAACTGGCAAACGGATCATCGGGGAAGGTGTTGATCTCGGTGGCGTTGCCCCGGTTGATGAAACTGATCAACGGATCGCCGGCCACTTCTTTGGAGAAGCGGGTACAACGGTCACACAGGATGCAACGCTCACGGTCCAACAGCACCAGATCGCTAATGGGAATGGGCTTTTCGTAGTGTCGCTTCTCCTCCACAAACCGGGTCTCGCCCGGGCCGAAGGCCAGCGTTTGGTCTTGTAGCGGACACTCGCCACCCTTGTCGCATACCGGGCAGTCCAGCGGATGGTTGATGAGCAGAAACTCGAGAACGCCGTCTTGGGCTTTTTTCACCGTGGGCGACTTGGTACTGATCTTCATACCCTCGGTGACGGGCAGCATGCACGACGGCAGCAAAGCGGGGCCGCGTGGCCCCTCCACCTCTACCAGACACATCCGGCACATACCCACTTCGCGCATCCGTGGATGCCAGCAGAACCGGGGGATGTAGGTGCCAGCACGTTCGGCCGCAGCGATGAGCAGTTCACCCGGCTTGGCCTCGAACTCGGTGCCGTCGACGGTGATGGTGAGTGTGGTTTTGGGGGGCGGCGCCGCTACGGCATCCGTGGACTCAACGGTTGTCACTGTGAGGCACCCGCCAATGCACGTGCTACGTACGCTTCATATTCTGGTCGGAATCGGCGGATGGAGCTGGCCAGCGGAGAAGCGGCCGACGGACCAAGCGGACAGATGGTGGTCTGGCGCGGCGGCCAGGCCAGTCCGGGGCTGATGTTGTCGGCCACATCCATGAGCAGATCGATGTCTTCGGTCCGCCCATTGCCGTCGAGGAGACGCTGGTAGATCTTCTCCAACCAGTTGGTGCCCTCACGACACGGTGTGCATTTGCCGCAACTCTCCTTGGCAAAGAACTTCACCAAACGCCATGCCGCTTTGACCATGTCGGTGGTGTCGTCCATGACGATGATGGCTCCGGAGCCGAGCATCGACCCCGCCGCCCCCACTGCCACCGGATGTAGCGCCATGTCGAGGTGCTCTTCGAAGAACCACGGCGCGGAGGCCCCGCCGGGGATGAACGCTTTCACGGCGCGACCCTCACGGATGCCGTTGCCGTAGTCGGGTGACTCGAACAGTTCTCGGAACGTGGTGACCCCGAAGTCGACTTCGTATACGCCCGGTCGATTCACATGGCCGCTGAGCGCGAACAAGCGCGTTCCAGGCGCTTTCTCGTCACCGATGGACGTGAACGCACTGGCACCGTTGCTGATGATCCACGGCAGGTTGGCCAACGTCTCTACGTTGTTGACCACGGTGGGTTGCATGTACAAACCCTTGGAGGCGGGGAAGAACGGCGGCTTCAACCGAGGCATACCGCGGTTGCCTTCCAGCGATTCGATGAGCGCAGTTTCTTCACCCACGATGTAGGCGCCGGCACCCCAGTGCAACACGATGTCCATGCTCCAGTCCGAACCCAGGATGTTCTTGCCGATGAGTCCGGCGGCGTACGCCTCGTTGAGGGCCGCCGCCAAGCGCTCTTGAGCCAGAGCCATCTCCCCCCGGCAGTACAAGAACGCTTGCTTGGCGCGAATGGCGTGAGCAGCAATGAGCATGCCCTCGATGAGTTGATGGGGATCGCGCTCCATCAGCAAGCGGTCCTTGTAGGTACCGGGTTCAGACTCGTCACCGTTGACCACCACATAACGAGGAAACACATCTTTGGGAAGAAAACCCCACTTGGTGCCGCACGGGAACCCGGCACCGCCGCGGCCCAAGAGGTTGGCCGCCTTCACCTCGTCCACCACGGCATCGGGCTCCATGGACAGTGCCTTGCGCAACGCCTCATATCCGCCCGTCTCGCGGTACCGGGCAATGGTGTGCCCATCGCTGAGCTCCCAACGCGAACTGATCATCTTCACTGTGCTTGG
>JANYHQ010000454.1 GCA_025358985.1 Acidimicrobiales bacterium | reverse complement strand
GCATTCCGGTTTGGCTGGTGACGCAGGTTCCGGCACCACTGCGGCACACAACTCGGATTTCAGCGCCACCGCCGCCGGCTTCGCCATGGCCCATACGTTTGGTGCGTTGGCGTGGACGGTTTCGGTTCTCGGTCTTGTTTTGGCCAACCGGCTGGGGTCGGGCGGTGCTCGCACCGAAATCACCCGTTTCATCAGCCGCCATTACCTGGTGCTGGCGGGCGGAGGTCTGCTGGTGCTGGTGTTCAGCGGTGTACAAACGGCGCTGTACGCGTCCGCCGGGCTGCGACATCCCAGTCAGCTGCTTCAGACTCGACTGGGTACGGCCTATTTGGCCGTCTTCGCACTGAAGATGGTGTTGGTACTTGGGTCATTGATCACCACGTGGCGTTTGGGTCGTTTGCTACCCACGCCAGCGCGTCTGCTGGCCACCCCAAGGTTGGCCAGTGTTGGAGCGATGGCTAACGATGACCCGTCACCATTCATCTTCCGATTGGCCGAAGCGAATGCCTCATTGGGTGCACTGATCATCGGCTGCGTGGTAGTGCTTGGCCAACTCCACCATGCGTTGCTGTAGGTAGCCCAACCTTCAACCCCGACAAGACGGGGTCGAGCGAGGGTTCGTGTCTGGGAAAAGTGGCTATATGGGGACGTTCCCAAACAAAAACCCAGTTCTCGCCCACTCTTGTCGGGGTTACGTTGTGTGGAGGGTGGGGTTTGGGCTAGTGCAACGAACTGAGGACCTCGTTGGTGTCAGGGTCGGCGGTGGGTCCGTAGGCGCCGGTGAACACACCGTGGTGTCCACACGGTCCAGCCACCGCCAGCAGGATGGCCTCATCGTCGGGGTTGGAGTTTCCTTCGAAGCGGACGGTATGGAACACCGTGATGGCATCGGTGGAGACCACGCGGCCACATTGGAGGCATCGAAGTCTGGCCCCGTCAACAGCTGCAAAGTCGTAGACAAAGCCCTCTGCGCGCATACGGGCTATGGCATCGACCATGGTTTCCATAATCGCCTCTGATACCCGCACGGCGCGCAGTTCAAACCACCGGGTCCGGTAGGCCCTCATCATCGGAATAGGCCAACGGATGATCACGTCCCAGCTCTGAAAACCGTTCGTTGAGGGCCACCGCCAGCACATCGCGATTGTGTTCATCGGTGAGCAATGCTCCGTAGAGGATGGCCTCCACCTCGAGCGCCGCGCTCATGCCACCCAGTGCGAAGTAGCGATACCAAAGGTCATCTACGGACAGACCCAGATCTCGGCGCGCCTGTTCCAGCACGTCAATTGCTTCGATCATGACCGAACCTCACGCGTCCGATTCGATGATGCCCTGGGTGGATGCCAATACATCAATCGCATGCTGGCGCACCACTAACTCTGCCGTTCGGGCGTTTCGATGCAGGGTGGCGGCGGCAACTTTGGCGGTTACATGGTGGCGGGCCATGAGCACCCCTTGGGCTTGAGCGATGACCTCGCGTGCCTTGAGGGCATCAGTAATCCTGTTTGCCAATTGGCCATCGGTGAGATCGGACCCGGCATCCACCAGAATCCCTGATGCTTGGGTGGCAAAGAGCGCAGCCAGTTCTTGTTCTGGTGGTCCGAACGCCCGCTCTGAACTTGAATAGATGTTCAGCGCGCCTATGGATCGTTCGGTGCCCAACAACGGTGACGAGAGGATGCTGCCAATGTCTTCATGCATGGCCAACGGAATGAATGCCGGCCAACGATGCTCCTCAGCCAAGGACTCCACGTGGAACCAGTGCCCCTCTACTGCGGCCGCAACGCAGGGCCCCTCGCCAGTTTCATACTGATGCGCATCCATACGCAGCACGGTGTCGTTGCTGGCCGCCACCGTGGTGAGTTGACCATTGCGCTCCAACGACACGCTGACTCCATCAGCACCTTCAACGGTGGCTTTGGCCAATTCCACCACCAGACGCAGCGCGGCATCGATGACTTCTGTACTGGTGTGCGACTGCCCCATACGAGGTAGGCGCGCGGCGATCGGCAGCGACGGTCTGTTGCGTGACTGGTCACCGGGAGGTTGCTCTGCTCCCAACGTCGAAGCAGGATCGGAGAGCTCTATGTGGACGAGTGCGCTGACTCCCGTGAGGTCGAGGATGCGACGGGTATGCGCCGATGCAGATCGCACCGTGAGCGCTCCATGAGTTTTTCCCAATTGGGTGGAGGTATCGACAATGACCCACAAACCGGCTGCGCCCATGAACGCCAGCCCACCAAAATCGAGCACCACATCGGAGTGACCCTGTTCCACCAACGCCCGAACCACCGCACCAAGCGTGGGTGCGGTCAGCGCGTCCACGTCCCCACCCACACTGAGGATGGCCCGATTGCCCTCGAAGACTATGACAATGGCGAATTCGCCGAAGCGGTGCGCAGTCATGGGTGACTCCTTGTCAGCAGGGAAACCGGCACTGGGCCGCCTTTGATCTCGGGACCTGGCCAAGCCAAGCCCTACGAGCCCTTGCTGTAAAAGGCACTCTCGAGACTACCAGTCCCAACCCAGTACGCAACCAGTTGATGGGGAAATCGTGGTGGACTGTGGGTCATGCCCAGCGCTGACGACATCGTCGACCTCGAGAACAATTTCTCCCGGATCGCCATGGAGCTGTTTGCCGCCAACAGCGTGCAAGCCACCCTGCAACAGATCGTGGAACTGGCCGCCCAAACCATTGAGGGCTGTGATGGTGCGGGGATCTTCTTGGTCCATGGCTCCAAGGCCACAACGGCGGCCGCTACCGGTGAGTTGGTGAAAAAACTCCATCAACTGCAAATCCACACCAAGCAGGGTCCATGCCTCGATGCCGCCGCTCGGGGCACCACGTTCTACGCCGAAGACCTCACCGAAGACCCTCGTTGGCCCACATTTGGACCACAGGCGGTGGCGGCAGGGGCCCGCTGTGTTCTGGCGTATTCGCTGTCCTCGGAGCGCCAGAGCGCCCTCAACCTCTACGCCCGTTTGCCCGCCGCCTTCGGTGCCACCGACCGGGCCCAAGGGCAATTGTTTGCCACCTTGGCCCGCCTGGCTCTCGACTCGGCCGAAGAGCGTGCCGCCGATGGCAAGCGGACGGCCAACCTGAATGAAGCGCTACGTACCCGGGAACTCATCGGGCAGGCACAGGGCATCTTGATGGAACGCGAACGGATCACCGCCGACCAGGCCTTCGACGTACTACGTCGGGCCTCGCAAAAGGTCAACATCAAGCTACGCACCGTGGCCGAGACCCTGGTGGAAACGGGCGAGGCCCCCGCCCAGGGGTAAGACTCTCGTCAGTTGGACTCGTGCGCCAGGCGGGTCCCCGGCGACGGTGTGCGGCTTCGGGTGGTGGGCAGTGCTGCCGCACACAAGGCCCCGGTGAACCATGCGGTTGCCGCCAACACAAACACCCACGTGAACGTGCCAGCGGAGTCCGCCATCCACCCACCGAGCCGGGGGCCAATGGTTTGGGCGGCACCGAAGCAAGCGGTGATGACCCCAAACGCTGCCGAAAACTCTTGGGGGCGGACGTGGTCCCCGATATATGACGCAATGGACACCACTGCGCCTGCCATCCCGAAGCCGTAGGCGAACGTGGCCAGTGACACCACTGGCTCGACTCCCACGAGTATGGCGAGGCAGCCACACCCAGCGGCCAGGAGACTTCCGATCAGGGTGATACGCCGGCCTACCCGATCGGACAAACGGCCGAGTAGCAACGCGCCGGCGGCATTGCCCGCTCCCATCAGGGCATACACCCACACGGCATGACCCTTGCCGAATCCTGCGTCTTTCTCCAGCGCCGCCACCACGTAAGTGGCGAACAAGACGTAGCCGAGACCAAAGCACGTATAGGCAGCCGTGGGAGCCCACCACGAGGGAACACTGCGGAGTACCGAGATTTTGGGCGGCGACCCGGGAAGCACCGGAATTGGTTTGAGGACCACCAGCGACGCGATGGTGACGATGACCCCGAAGCCGGCTTCCCCCAGCCAGATGGGTCGCCACAAACCCGGGTCGCCGCCCACATCGCGCACCAGCGTGGCAAACAGGGTGGCCACCACGATGCCGCCCCCGATGGCCGAACTGCATACCCCCATGGCAAACCCTCGGCGCTCGGGGGGAAAGGCACTGGCCGCCACCATCGGAGCCGGGATCCACGCCGCCGCGCCCCCCAAACCACCAAGCGCCATCCCCACCAGCAGCAGCGGGGTGCTACGCGTGGTTGCCAGGATGGTGATGCCACAGGTGGACATGGCAATTCCAAGTTGCACCAGGCGATGGGGCGGAACCCGCAGCGATGCGGTGCTGGTGAGCAACGTACTCACCAGGTACGCCGCCAGGTTGATGGTGCCCAACCATCCAGCCAATCCGTAGGAGATACCGAGGTCGGCCTTCATGGCCGGTAGCACCAGCCCAAACGTGAAACGGGCAAAGCTCTGCGCCACGAAACAGCCGAGCACCACCACAATGACGGTCGCGCTCCTCCCAGATGTGGGTTGCTCGTTGGGCACCGCCGCAGTCTCGCAGTGGGGGCGGCTGTTCACCATTCAGCCAAGTAGGTCAGAATGATTCCCGCAATGGCAACCATCTGGGTCATCGAAGACGACGTGTCAATTCGCGAAGGATTACTGCGGGCATTGACCGCCGATGGGTTCGACACGTCAGCTGCGGCCAACGTTGCGGACGTGGCCGAGTTGTTAGGCGTCCCTGATCTGGTGTTGCTCGATGTGAACCTTCCCGATGGCAACGGCTTTGACGTCTGTCGCACGTTGGTGAGCCGCTTTCCCGATGTACGGGTGATGATGTTGACGGCGCGCGCCGAGGAGATCGATGTGGTCATTGGTTTGGACTCGGGGGCCATCGACTACCTCATCAAGCCGTTCCGAGTGGCCGAGTTGAAGGCGCGCATACGAGCTCAACTTCGCCTGGGTTCTGCCCGCGGGCATCACCGCGATGGCGATTCCGGGGCCGACGTGATCACGGTGGGGGATCTGCGCATTGATGTCGGTAGCAGGCGGGTATGGCTCGGTGCGCAGGAACTCACTCTGCGGACCAAGGAATTCGATCTGTTGGAACGCCTGGCTCGTGATGCGGGTCGAGTTGTGCGACGTGAGGATGTGATGCGAGATGTGTGGGACGAGCATTGGTTCGGTTCCACCAAGACCCTTGATGTTCATATTGCCGCCCTGCGGCGTCGATTCGGCGAAGAGGCAGATGATCGCAGTCGAATTGCCACCATTCGAGGTGTCGGGTTTCGACTGGAGTCTGAGTGAGGCGGCGAATCGTCACCTTTGCCATCCTGATCGTCGCCCTGGCACTCGTCATCTTGGCGGTTCCGTTTGGTTCGGACATCCGAAGTCGTATTCGCGCTGATGAACGTTCGAAGTTGGCTCGCCTGGCTGCTGTGACAGCGGCTGATATCAGCGTAGAGGCCTCCGCTGGAACCGACCGTATCGAGCTTGCGGCCACTCCAGGGTCGTCAACCCGGATTGCCGTTTACTCTGCCGGGGGCCAACGTTTGGCGGGGAGTGGTCCGCTCCACCTTGATACGGCGCTCGGTGCAATCCTTCCCGGATCGGTGAAGGAGGGCTCTAATGCAGCTGAATTGATCGTGGCCGTGCCCATTTCGGTGGAGGAAAAACTGATTGCGGTAGTGCGCGCTTCGGAGGATAGTGAAACCCTCACCACTCGCATCCGAGCGGCGTGGACCCGTATCGCGCTGGCCTCGCTGGCGGCCCTACTGGTGGCCACCGGGTTGGCCGTGGCCCTGTCCAATCGGCTGCTACGACCGTTGCAACAGTTGAAGCAGGCGGCGGAGAGCATTGGCACGGGCGTGACGGTGCCGGTTATCCCCAGTGGGCTACCAGAGTTCGATGCCATAGCACGCGCGCTTACGTTGAGTCATAGGCGCGTGGAAGACAGCATGAGTCGCGAACGGGCGTTCAGCGCCGATGTGTCGCATCAGCTCCGGACGCCCATCACCGGATTGCGGCTGACGCTCGACAACGAGCTGGAACATCCACGAGCCGATCCGCAGAAAGCTCTGCATGAGGCGTTGCGCGACGTCGACCATCTGGAATCAACGGTGGAAGGTTTGTTGGCACTGGCTCGCGACACGATGGATCGGCGATCGCTCATCGATCTGGACCACACCATCACAGCCAGAACGCTGCCGTGGCGAACCAAGCTGGTGGCTAACGGTCGGGAACTGATGACGAGAGGTCTGAGTACGGCGCTGCCGGTGCGGGCATCGGCCCAAGCGGTGGGGGAGATCCTCGATGTGTTGCTCAGCAACGCATCTACCCATGCCCGCGGCGTGGTGACGGTAGAGGTGGAACGGCGGCCCGTGGTGATCAGTGTGCGGGTATCGGACGCGGGCCCGGGATTGGACGATCCGCTGGCCGTGTTCCAACGCCGGGACTCCGACTCTCGGGGCACAGGTATCGGCCTGGCCTTGGCGCTGCGATTGGCCGAGGCGGAGGGAGGCACCCTCACACTGGTTCATCACCAAGGTTTCTGTACGTTCGAACTGCTTCTGCCCGTGTAAGGCAGGGATTTGGCAGTTTTTTGGCCCTCAGTTGGCACGGCGATGGGTTGGCGCAGGGAGAGCGCTCCGTACCGTAGAGGCCATGATCAATCACCGAAGCGTCCGTGTGAGCAGGATTGTCATGGTCTTGGCTCCCGTGGTGGTCTTGGCGCTCAGTGCCACGTCAGTGCCAGCAGCCACCAAGACAACCAAAGCGTCTACCAAGTCGACCGCCTCGAAATCGGCGGTAGATCCAAATGCTCCGGAGGTGTTGTCGCCGGGCGACATTCCGGACAACATCGCGTTTGTGCCCTACAAGCCTGCGGGGGGTGGATACATCGTCACCACGCCGGAAGGATGGTCACGCAAGACCACCGCCACCGGTGCGGTGTTCACGGACAAGTACAACATCATTCAGATTGAGTCGGTGGCCAGCCCAGCTGCCCCCACCCCTGCGTCGGCTTCGGCCACTGTGAAGCAAAAGTTCAGTGCCAGTAAAGGGTTTGTGCTGGGCAAAGCGGTCACGGTAAAACGAAAAGCGGGCGTTGCCGTGTTGGTCACCTATCTCCTGAGCAGCGTCCCCAATGAAGTAACCGGCAACACAATTGCAGTGGCGGTGGAACGCTATGAGTTCCACAAAGGCGCAACATCGGTGGTGCTCACATTGTCTGGCGCCAAGGGTGCCGACAACGTAGATCCGTGGAAGATCGTGACGGATTCGTTCACATGGGCGTGACCCGCAGCGCGTCGGTTGTGGAAGCCCCGGTTTTGGAAGCAATCGATCTCTACCGTTTCTTCCATACCGGGGGCGAGGAGACTCTGGCATTGCGGGGCGTCAGCGTGTCTGTGAATGCAGGTGAGATGGTGGCCATCACCGGTCCGTCCGGGTCCGGCAAATCCACGTTGCTGGCCTGTTTGGCAGGGCTTGATGAACCCGATGGTGGCATGGTGCGCGTAGCGGGTCACGAGCTCAGCCGCCGACCCGAAACCGAACGATCCCAACTACGGGCCCGCCATATCGGAATGCTGTTTCAAACCAACAACTTGCTTGATCATCTCAGTGTGGAAGCCAATGTGGCATTGGCCCAACGACTGGCCCAGCGATTGGCAGGTCACCACACGTCCCCACCGGTACGAGAACTACTCGACGAGCTCGGTATCAGCCACCGCCGAAACTCACGCCCGTCGCAACTGTCCGGTGGCGAACTGGCGCGCGCCGGGTTGGCGGTGACGCTGGCCAATGATCCGGAACTGATCGTGGCCGACGAACCCACTGGCGAACTCGATTCAGACAGCGCCGACCTGGTGTTGGACGTGTTGGCTGTCCGCGCCGCTCGGGGCGCCGCCATTGTGTTGGTGACCCATAGTCCCGACGTGGCCGCCGTTGCTCACCGTCAAGTCGTATTGCGCGACGGCGTCGTTGTTTGCACCCCACAAGGATCACGATGAACACGAACTCCAAACGGCAGTCGGCCCTACCGGTGCTGACGTGCACAGACCTTCGCCGTACGTACCCCACTGCGGGTGAACCTATCGTGGCGTTGGCGCACGCCACTTGCGTGGTGGAACGTGGCCAGCAGATTGCTCTCATGGGGCCATCGGGCAGCGGCAAGTCCACCCTTCTGCATATCCTGGCTGGCATCGACCAACCCAGCTCTGGCTCCATTTCTTGGCCGGCATTAGGCGATGCCAGTTCGCTTCGCCCTGGCCCGGTAGGTGTGGTGTTCCAGTCGCCGTCGTTGCTGGCGCCGCTCAACGTGGTGGAAAACGTTGCGCTACCGCTGTTGCTGAGCGGATGTAGTGACAGTAAGGCCACACAGCGGGCGCTGGAGGCGCTGGCGCTGCTCGAGTTGAACCACCTTGCCAACAAGCTGCCGGAGGAACTCTCCGGCGGTCAAGCCCAACGGGTGGCCATAGCCCGGGTACTGGCCAGCGACCCGCAACTCATGCTGGCCGACGAACCTACCGGGCAACTCGACCACGAGTCCGGGGCGCATGTCATTGACATGCTCATTGCCGCCTCCGATGCCAGCGGCGCAGCATTGATCATCAACACCCACGACCTTTGCGTTGCGCAACGCTTAGCCATTCGTTGGGCCATGCACGACGGCGTCCTCACCACCGACGACCACTCCTCTCACGCTTCCATTGACCACACTGCAGGATCGAGCGCATCATGTTGAGCGTCACGTGGCTCGGTGGATTGATACGTCGTCGACCCGGACGGCTGATTGCATCGGCGCTTGGAGTGGCCCTTGCTGTGGGCCTCCTGGCTTCGATCGGTACGTTCTTGTCCGCATCCAAATCGGTCATGACCCAGCGCGCCGCCAGCAGTGTGGCGGTGGATTGGCAGATCGAAACGCAGCAAGGGGCCAGCCCGGCGTCGGTATTGGCCACCGTGAAGCAGTTCCCTGGCCTCACCAACACGGCCCTGGTGGGCTTCGGGCAAACAACGGGGTTCACGTTGGTCTCCGGTGACACCACCCAGAGCACCGGGCCGGGCGTGGTGCTGGGGATACCAGCGTCCTACGTCGCTCATTATCCTGACTCGCTGCGTACGTTGGCGGGTGCCCCTCACGGAGTGCTGCTGGCGCAACAGACGGCTGCCAATCTGCGGGCCTCCGTGGGCGACACCGTGACCTTCGGACG
>JANYHQ010000419.1 GCA_025358985.1 Acidimicrobiales bacterium | reverse complement strand
GCACCGCATGGACCTTCTGTACCAGGGGGCGGCCGACAAGAATATCTCGTTGGAACGATGGGTGGAAGTGGCTGCCACTACTCCGGCCCGACTATTTGGCCTGTATCCCAAGAAAGGCGTGATCGCCCCCGGCAGCGACGCCGACATCGTCATCTACGACCCCCATGCTCAACAAACCTTGGGCGTGGAGTATCACCATATGGCAGTTGACTATTCGGCCTACGAGGGCGAGGTCATCGACGGCCGTTGTGATTTGGTGATGAGTCGAGGTCGGGTGGTGATCGAGGACAAGAAGTTTCTGGGCGCAGCCGGTCAGGGCTCTTACCTCAAGCGTGGACTGTCGCATTACCTCGTCTGACCAACATCTCTTTGTGAATTCGTGAATGGAGCAACCGATATGCGCGCAGTACATCATTGGATCGACGGTAAAGCATTGGAGTCTGGCTCCGGCCGCTCCGGCGTGGTGTGGAACCCGGCCACCGGCCAGCAACAGGCCACGGTGGACTTCGCCGACGCAGCAGAAGTGGATTTGGCGGTGGCGGCGGCCAAGGATGCATTTGGGTCGTGGCGCTCCACGGGGCTGTCCAAGCGCGCCCAGATCATGTTCAGTTTTCGTGAGATCGTCAATGGCCGTAAGGCTGAATTGGCGGCGGTGCTCACCTCCGAGCACGGCAAGGTGCCCACTGACGCAACGGGTGAGATCGCACGCGGTTTGGAGAACATCGAGTTCGCGTGTGGCGCGGCGCCGTTGCTCAAAGGTGGCTACTCCGAGCATGTGAGCACGGGCGTGGACGTGTATTCGTTACGCCAGCCCCTCGGCGTGGTGGCTGGCATCACACCGTTCAACTTTCCTGCCATGGTGCCCATGTGGATGTTTCCCATCGCTATCATGGCTGGCAATGCATTCATCCTGAAGCCCAGCGAGAAGGACCCGTCTACCGCCATGCTGCTGGCCGAGTGGCTGGCCGAGGCAGGGCTGCCAGCCGGCGTGTTCAACGTGGTGCAGGGCGACAAGGTGGCGGTGGACGCCATCCTGGCCCACCCCGATATTGCTGCGGTCAGCTTCGTCGGCTCCACTCCTATTGCCCGCTATATCTATGAAACCGGCACCCGTCACGGTAAGCGGGTCCAAGCATTGGGTGGCGCCAAGAATCACATGTTGGTGATGCCCGACGCCGACTTGAACATGGCCGCCGATGCGGCCGTCAGTGCCGGCTATGGCAGTGCGGGCGAACGATGCATGGCGATTGCCGCAGTGGTAGCGGTAGGCGGCGTGGGGGACGCATTGGTGGAACGCATCGTGGCCCGTATCCCCAAGATCGTGGTGGGTCCTGGCACCGACCCAACTGCGGAGATGGGGCCATTGATCACCGGCGAACATCGAGACAAGGTGGTGAGTTACATCCACTCGGCCCGCCGCCAGGGCGCCACCGTGGTGGTGGACGGGCAGGACTACACGCCTCCCGCTGGGAATGAGAATGGTTTCTTCACCGGGGCCACCCTGGTGGACAATGTGAAGCCCGGTATGGACGTATACGACAACGAAGTATTTGGGCCGGTACTCAGCGTGATCCGAGTGGATACGTACAACGAGGCGCTGGCTTTGGTCAACGACAGCCCATACGGCAACGGTACGGCCATCTTCACCAGAGACGGTGGTTTGGCCCGCCAATTCCAGCAGGAATGCACAGTGGGCATGGTGGGCATCAACGTTCCCATCCCGGTGCCGGTGGCGTACTACTCATTCGGCGGTTGGAAGGCGTCCCTGTTCGGCGACCGGCACATGTACGGCCCCGAAGGTATCGACTTCTTCACCCGCACCAAGGCCGTCACCAGTCGGTGGCCAGACCCTCGGGAGTCGTCTGTGAACCTCGGCTTTCCGGAAACTCGCTAAAGGAACATATGGACATTGGGGTAGTGCTGCAAACCAATCCACCAGCGTCGCGTGTGGTGGATTTGGCGCGCCGGGCCGAGACGTATGGGTTCAGCCATGTGTGGACGTTCGATAGTCACATCCTGTGGCAGGAGCCGTACGTCATCTACAGCCAGATCCTGGCCAGCACTCGCAACGTGATGGTGGGCCCCATGGTCACCAATCCCGCCACTCGTGACTGGACGGTCACCGCGTCCACGTATGCAACGCTCAACGAGATGTTTGGTAACCGCACGGTGTGCGGCATTGGCCGCGGCGACTCCGCAGTGCGGGTCACCAACGGGGCGCCGGTGGGACTCAAGGAGATGCGAGAGTCCGTTCACGTGATCCGCGAACTGGCCAACGGTCGCGCCGTTGAGTACAAGGGCAGTTCCATCCGCTTTCCGTGGGCGGCCAAGAGCCGACTCGAGGTGTGGTTGGCCGCCTATGGACCCAAGATGCTGGCTATGACAGGCGAGGTGGCCGACGGTTTCATTCTGCAATTGGCTGACCCTGACATCGTGGCATGGACCATTGCGGCAGTAAAGGAGGCGGCCACCAAGGCGGGCCGTGATCCTGACAGCATCACGTTTTGTGTGGCGGCCCCGGCCTACGTCACCGATGGAACGCCACAGCACCTGGCCCACGCCCGAGAACAGTGCCGGTGGTTTGGCGGCATGGTGGGCAATCATGTGGCGGATTTGGTGGGCCGTTACGGCAGCGATGGTGACGCAGGTGGCGGCGGGGCGGTGCCGCAGGCGCTCACGGATTACATCAAAGGTCGTGAGGGGTACGACTACAACGAGCACGGTAGGGCGGGCAATACCCATACCTCATTTGTTCCCGACGACATCGTGGACCGTTTCTGCGTGATCGGGCCGCCGTCCGTTCAGCTCGAACGCCTCGCCGAGTTACGGGCGCTGGGGGTGCACCAGTTTGCGGTATACCTCCAGCACGACGACATGGATGCCACGCTGGCGGCCTACGGCAACCACGTGATCCCCGAGGTGCGCGTGGTCGAGGCCACGAGGGCTCGTACTTGAACACGCGATTACGACGTTGGGGCCTTGGCATTGTAGGTGTGCTTATGTTCGCGGCGCTGTGGGAGGCGTACAAGGCATTCGGGCGCGCTGTGGACGATCACGTGTTTGGCTGGCGTCTGCCCGCTCACACCGACGACGCTTCCATGCCCCACATCTCCACCATCCTGGGCAGCTTTTCCAAGGCCGAGGTGCGGGGACGACCAGGCATTGTGGGCGGTGCTGTGTTGTCGGGATCCTGGTTCACGCTGCGCCTAGCAGTTACCGGGCTCATCGTGGGGTTCGTGGTGGGTATGGCGCTGGCCATCATCATGTGCCGTTTCACGCTCGTGCGCAGAGCGTGGCTGCCGTACGTGGTGCTCAGCCAAACGGTGCCCCTCATCGCGCTGGCGCCGCTCATCGTAGGTTGGGGCAACCGGTTGAAGATCGGCTCGGTGCACTGGCAACCGTGGATGTCGGTAACCGGTATGAGCGCATATCTGGCCTTCTTCCCCATTGCCGTAGGCGCACTACGGGGGCTGCAATCTCCCAAGGAACAGTCGCTGGAGCTCATGGATTCATACGCCGCCAGTTGGACGCAGACGCTGCTCAAACTTCGGTTGCCTGCCGCCGTACCCTATCTGCTGCCAGCGGTGAAATTGGGGGCCGCCGCCGCGGTGGTGGGGGCAATAGTGGCGGAGCTCTCGGCCGGGGTCAGTGGGGGAGTGGGGCGCCTCATCCTCGACTATTTCCAAAAGGCCACCGGCGACCCGGCTCGGGTGTTCACCGCCTTCATCGGGGCGGCAGTGCTGGGGCTGGTGGTGGCTGCTGGCGTCAACGGCTTGGAGTTGGTGCTAACCCGCCATCGTCCGAAGGCAGCCCTCTGATGAGCGGGCCAGCCGCCGTGGAGTGTCGGGGCGTCTGCAAGATATTCAATCAGGGCAAGCCCAATCAGGTGGATGCACTGATCGATGTTGACCTCACGGTGGAGGCCGGCGAGTTCGTATCGCTCATTGGTCCGTCGGGGTGCGGCAAGTCCACGCTGTTGCGCGTCGTCGCTGATTTGTTGCCGCCGTCGGGTGGATCCATTGCTGTCAACGGCAAGACGGCTCGCCAGGCCCGATTGGACTTCGACTACGGCATGGCGTTCCAACAGGCTGGTCTGTTCGAATGGCGCAAGGTCATCAAGAACATCGAATTGCCCATGGAACTGCGGGGCTGGGACCGATCCAAACGCTCGGCCCGCTCACGCGAAATGCTGGAGTTGGTGAAGCTTCCCGAATTTGGCGACAACTACCCTTGGGAACTGTCGGGCGGCATGCAACAGCGCATCGCCATAGCCCGGGCCTTGGCGGTTGACCCACCGCTGTTGCTGATGGACGAGCCGTTCGGGGCCTTGGACGAGATGACTCGGGAACATATGCAGGCTGAGCTCACCCGGATCTGTGCCAGCACCCACAAGACGGTGGTGTTTGTTACGCACTCCATTCCTGAAGCGGTGTATCTCTCCAACCGGGTGGTGGTCATGTCCCCCCGACCGGGACGGATCACCACGGTCATCAACGTGGACCTGGGTGAGCGCAGTGAGGACACCCGTGAGGATGGGGAGTTCTTCAAAAAGATCACCGAAGTACGTGAGGCACTCCGGGGCGGCGAACTGGGTGCGACGGCCCGCGGGATCGAGGATCGATGAGCAGGCTGAGGGCTCGGGTGGCCGCCGTTGCGCCCCCCATCATCTGGGGCGCATTGTTCCTCGTTGCATGGGAACGATTCGTGGTGTGGCGAAACATCAAACCCTTTGTGCTGCCGCAACCGTCGCGTATCTGGGACCAGTGGAAGATCAACAAAACCGGCATTCTGGCCACCGCCAAAGCCACCGGGGCCAATGCGCTGTGGGGATTGGTGATTGGCGCGTTGTTGGCTGTGGCTTTGGCGTTGGTGGCGCAACGCTTCCGGGTGATGAGAGAACTCATTGCCCCTTTGTCGGCGGCCGCCAACACCATGCCCATAGTGGCCCTGGGCCCCATCTTCTACAACATCTTCGGTACCACCAGCCTCACCGCTCGGCGCATGGTGGTGGCATTGGTGGTGTTCTTCCCGGTGTTCGTGAACATGTTGAAGGGGCTCACCCAAGTTGATCCCGTTCACGAGGAACTCATGGCGTCATATGCGGCGTCCCCACTACAAATTCTGCGGCAAGTCCGGTTACCCAATGCTCTACCGTTTCTGCTCACGGGTCTGCGCATAGGCGCATCATTGGCCGTGATTGCAGCAGTGGTGGTGGAGTACTTCGGTGGACTGCAGAACGGGCTGGGGTCGCGGGTCACCTCCGCCATGAAGCAGTCGGCCACCGCCAAGGCATGGGCCTACATCGCCGCCGCCTGCATTCTGGGTCTGCTGTTTTATCTCAGCGCTCTGATCATCGAATGGATCGTCATGCCATGGCAGCGGCGTCGATCACAAGCGCGCTGACTACTTCGATTTGATTTCTATCCAACCAAACCACCCATGCACCACCTCACCCCACACGGAGACACCACATGATGAGAACACGATCCCTACGAGTAACGGCTGCCATTGGCATGGTGGCCATGGTGCTCACAGCCTGCGGCTCGGACAAGAAGAGCACGGACACCACCGTCGTAGCAGCTGACACCTCCGCTCCCGCAGGCGCCGACACCACTGCTGCTCCCGCCGCCGACACCACCGCAGCACCCGCCGCCGACACCACGGTTGCCGCTGGCGCTGCTACCACCGTGGCTGCTGGTGCAGCCGCTGACACCACCGTGGCCGCTGCTACCAGCGGCGACATGAAAAAGGTGAGCCTGCAATTGCAGTGGGTCACCCAGGCCCAGTTCGCTGGCTATTTCGCGGCGTTGGACCAAGGCTTCTACAAGGCCGAGGGCCTTGATGTAACCATCAAGGAAGGTGGCGTGGACATCGTTCCGCAGACCGAGTTGGCCACCGGAAATGTCGACTACGCCATTGCGTGGGTCCCCAAGGCGCTGGCGTCACGCGAGCAGGGAGCGGGAATCACCGATGTAGGCCAGATCTTCCAACGATCTGGCACCTTGCAGGTGAGCAAGAAGGCTTCCAACATCACCGCAGCTGCCGACCTCAAAGGCAAGAAGGTGGGCAACTGGGGCTTTGGCAACGAGTTCGAACTGTTCGCCGGCATGACCAAGGCCAAGCTGGACCCCGCCAAGGACGTCACGCTGGTACAGCAGCAGTTCGACATGCAGGCACTGTTGAAGGGCGAGATTGATGCGGCCCAGGCCATGCGGTACAACGAGTACGCCCAGGTACTGGAGGCCAAGAATCCCGCCACCGGCAAGCTGTACACGGCTGACGACCTCAACGTCATTGATTGGAACACCGAGGGCACGGCCATGTTGCAAGACGCAGTGTGGGCCAACACCGAAAAGCTTGGCGATGCTGCTTATCAGGATCAAACCGTGAAGTTCCTGAAGGCATCCATGAAGGGCTGGATCTTCTGTCGCGACAATGCCGCCAAGTGCGTCGACATCGTGGTGGCCAAGGGTTCCAAGCTCGGCAAGGGTCACCAGGCGTGGCAAATGAATGAGATCAACAAGTTGATCTGGCCATCCACTGGCGGCATCGGCATCGTGGACAAGACCCTGTGGGACCAAACCATCGCCGTGGCCAAGGGCACCAAGAATGCCGAGGGCACCACGGTGATCACCAAGGATCCTGAAGGTCTGGCGTATACCAACGACTATGCGCAGAAGGCCATTGATGCGCTCAAGACCGAAAAAGCTGACGTGAACGGAACCACGTTTGCGCCTGCCACCGTTACCCCCACCGAGGGCGGCAACTAAGCACCACCCGCAAGGTCGAGTGGAGCGAGCATTGCGTTTCCCGCAATTGTCGCTCTACTCGACGTACTTCGAGCAGTTCACCCATTTGATCTGACCATGGCTCTGGCAATTGCTCAAGTACGATCAAGTCCATGAAGAGCAAGATCTGGACAGCTGAGGAGTTCCTCGGGCTGACACCTGCGGAGCAAGATGCGCTGTTTCAGGCAAGCATCATCATGGACCTTGACCAGGCTCCTGCGGCTTTGGTGGCGAGAGCTAGGGCTCGCCTCGAACAGCGCATTGCCGAACAGGAGTCCACGCCACGGTGACGTCGTCACCTCGACGAGTTGTACGGGCGACCCTGGAGTTTTTCGAAGATCTCGACCAGCAACTCGGACCTGACCGGGGCCCCGGCGGTGAGCCGTCTGCGAACGACTTCCAAGTGGCAGACCTGCTACGGATCGTCGAGCGGTTTGCCACGGACTTCGACGCAATGCCTGAACTGATCATCGGACGTCCCGACTACCGCGTGCTGGTTGGTACCGGGGTCCTTGTTGCTGGTTTCCTCGTGATCGGACACCTAGCGAGCGACGGGGACGTCGAGTTGATCGAGCTCGATCTGGGCAAACGACTCGGGTGGGAATGATCTTCATCGCGTGATCTGGCTGGGGCCACGCTCCCGCTAGCCTCGCAGCCGCCATGGACCGTACTTTCATCATTTGCAAACCTGACGCCGTAGAACGCGGGCTGGTGGGCGAGATCCTCGCCCGCTTCGAGCGCCGCAGCCTGCGCATCACCTCGGCGGAGCTGCGTACCATCGACCGGGCCACCGCCGAGCAGCACTATGGCGAGCACGTGGCAAAGCCGTTCTTCGAGGGCCTGGTGGAGTTCATCACCCGGGGCCCGTCGATGCTGGCCGTCATCGAAGGCCCGGAGGACACCTGGCAGGTGGTGCGCACCATGATGGGAGCCACCAATCCCCGAAACGCGGCGCCCGGCACCATTCGGGCCGACCTCGGCATCGAGTTCACCGAAAACCTCATCCACGGCTCCGACAGCACCGAGGCAGCGGACCGCGAAATCGCCCTGTTCTTCCCAGAAATGTCCTGACCAAACCGCCCTTGGAGGGGTTGGGGTTGAGCTTGTCCCCAATCAGTCGTAGCCTGAGCAGTCCCATCCGCTAGAACGCCCTTCTCCCTGGAGGGATCTTGAGCTCCTTTATAGGACGCGACCTCGCAGTTGACCTAGGCACCGCCAACACGCTCGTTTACGAGCGGGGCCGTGGCATTGTGCTGAACGAGCCATCGGTGGTGGCAGTCAATGTTCGAGATGGTCGGCCCTTGGCCGTGGGTCTCGAAGCCAAACGGATGTTGGGCCGCACTCCCGATCACATCCATGCCATCCGTCCGCTGAAAGACGGGGTCATCGCCGATTTCGAGATCTGCGAGAAGATGCTTCGCTACTTCATCCATCGCGTGCATCAGCGGCGCTTCGCCAAACCCCGCATGGTCATCTGTGTACCGTCGGGCATCACCGGGGTGGAACGTAGGGCTGTTCAAGACG
>JANYHQ010000396.1 GCA_025358985.1 Acidimicrobiales bacterium | reverse complement strand
GGCGCACCTTGCGATGATCCTTCAGTACAAATGTGGATTCCAGGCGTTGGGTGTAACCGGCCAGTCCAACACGCGACCGGTCGCCGCACTCGATGGCACCATGGGCGGACTCGGCGGCGCACATCCCCGAGCCAATGGCGTAGTTCACGCCTTCGAGCCATAGTCCAGCCGCCAGGCACATGGCGGCGGCGTCGCCGGCAATCAACAAACCATCACCCACCAGCTTGGGCATCATGTGAAATCCGCCTTCAGGGATGAGGTGAGCGGAGTACTCCTTCAGCTCACCCCCTTCCACCAAGGGGGCCAGTGACGGATGGGCTTTGAGCGAGGCAATGACCTCTTCGGGCCGAACTTTGGCAGTGGCCAACGCGTCGAGTGACAGTACGGCACCGATAGCCACCGTGTCGCGGTTGGTGTATACGAATGCCCCACCGGGGATGCCATGCGTGCCCCCCACGATCTCGAAGTCAGCGCCTTCATCACCACGCACACCAAAGCGTGACTCGATCTCCTCACGAGGCAGCGCCAGCACTTCCTTCACGCCCAGCGTGAAATTCTCTGAACCGGGATGGGTGTACAGCCCGGCTTCCTTGGCGAGGAACGAGTTGACCCCGTCGCATGCGATGACAATCTGCGCGCTTATGTCACCATCGCGATCGGTGCGTACGCCACTCACGATGCCCCGGTTGTCGCGCAACAAGCCAGTGGCTGTGGTGGACACCACCAGCGTGGCCCCGGCTGCTACCGCTTGTTGGGCAAACCAGTTGTCGAAGTCCGGTCGGTAGGCGGTGAACCCATTGTATGGCGGCTTGCCCCACGTGGTGGTGCGGTAGTCGATACACAGGCTCTGGTGGCCGGTGAGCAGCATGGTTCCACGCCTGGTGATCCAGCGTTGGGCGGGCACGCTCTCCCACCAGTTGGGTATCAGCTGATCCAAGATGCGGCCGTAGATGACCCCGCCGTATACGTTCTTGGAACCTGGGAACGGGCCGCGTTCCACCAGACACACGGATCGGCCCAGTCGGGCCAGTGTGATGGCAGCGGCCGAACCAGCGGGGCCGGCGCCCACCACCACGACGTCAAATGAGGGTACGGCGTTGGACACGCTGTCACCGTATTCGTCTTTGCCCACCCACCGGAAGACAGCCAATCCCGTCCAACTCCATCCAACCCCGGTCCAACCCGTTTAACCCCGGTCCAACCCCGACAAGAACGGGTCAGAGGGCCGTTCTTGTCGGGGTTGTTACCCCAATGGCCTTCTTTCCCCAACAAGAACCCGGTTGAGACCCATTCTTGTTGGGGTTGTTGGGGTTGTTGAGCGTCCTCTCCAAACCGTCTTTGAAGTCAGCCAGGTGTGGCGTCCTGCGCGCAGCTGTGGCGCCCAGTTGGTGGGAGACCGCCACAGTCGCGCGCAATCCGCCACAACCGGGGCCGCTGAAGCGGACCTGGGTTCCCGGATGCAGTCGCTCACCATCGAGCGGGTAGGAGTACTGGCTGAGCGGAACTTTCTACCCACTCGGACTCAGTACTCAACGTTTGGTGAAGCGGCGGGTGGAGAGGGTGGCGAACACGATCATGATGACGACCGACCAAATGAGCGACCGGGTGACGAACCAGGTGGTGCTGTGACCGAGCAGGGTAACGGTGTCGCCTCCGAGGACTACGGCCCGCACCGCACCCACCATGGCCGTTACCGGCTGATTGTCGGCAATGGGTCGCAGCCAACTGGGCATCGACTGCACGGGCACGTATGCGCTCGACACAAAAATCAACGGAAACACCGCGAACGACAATCCCTGCGCCGCTTGGGACGATCCGGCGCTCAGGCCGAGGAAGATGCCGAGCCAACTGAATGCAGCCGCGAACAGCACACACAGCCCCAGTGCCGCAACCGCGCCCACCACACCGCCGTGGACCCGGAATCCCACTGCGAACCCCACCACTACCGTAACCACGGTGCCCCACATGATGAGGCCCGTGTCGGCCATGGAGCGGCCAAGCAGAATGGCTGCGCGAGGTACGGGCAACGATTTCAACCTGTCGAACAAGCCACTATCGGCATCTTCGGCCACCCCCACCACACCGCCGGAGAACAGTCCGCTGACAGCCGCCAACGCCGGAATCAAGAAGTCGACGTAGCGCACCGGGCCGGTTTGGATGGCCCCACCGAACACGTACCGGAAGATGAGCAGAAACATCACCGACGTGACTGCACTGACCACGAGCAATTGTGGGGTGCGAATGAATTGTCGAACAGTGCGACCGGCGTACGTGGTGGCCGTGGCCCACGCGCTGGGTGGCGACTCGGGGGCCGTGACCGTGGCACCGTCAGTGCGAGGACTAATATGTGTACGTACAAATGGAGCAGTGGGGGTGGCGGTAGTGGTCATTTCGGTCCTCCGGTGAGTGCAAGAAATACTTCGTCCAGGGTGGGTCGGCGAACACCGAGATCGTCGAGTTGAATGCCGCTGTCGGCCAGCATGCGCACCGCGTCGGCGAGGCGAGCGGCACCGTCATCCACGGGGATGGCAATTCGTCGGGCCGGCTCATCCACCCGGGCCGTTTCGGTACCGAGCGGGGCCAACAGTTGGATGACGCTGGCCAGCTCGCTGGCATGAGCCACACGAACTTCGATCATGGCCCTACCGGCTCGCGCTTTGAGTTCGGTGGGAGTGCCGGTAGCAATGGAACGGCCGTGGTCGATGATCACCACGTGGTCGGCCAGCTGATCTGCTTCCTCCAGATACTGCGTGGTCAACAACACGCTGGTGCCGCGGGCGACCAATGCCCGGATGGTGTGCCAGAGCTCTATGCGAGTGCGAGGATCAAGGCCGGTGGTGGGCTCATCGAGCAATAGCAATTGCGGCGCCCCCACCAGGCTGGCGCCCAGGTCAAGTCGGCGGCGCATCCCGCCGGAGTACCCCTTCACCGGGCGGTCCGCATCATCGATCAGGTTGATGTCGGACAGCACAATGTCAGCCGCCGCTTTAGCCGCAGCACGGTTATGGCCGAACAGTCGGGCCACCATCACCAGATTCTCCCGGCCTGTGAGGGCGGGCTCCACCGCGGCGTTCTGGCCGGCGAGGCCGATCATGCGTCTCACCAATTGCGGCGCAGCCAGTGCGTCCCCGCCTCCCACCGTGAGCGTGCCGCTGTCGGGATTGAGCAGCGTGGCGACCGCTTTGATGAACGTGGTTTTGCCGGCGCCGTTGGGACCAAGAATGGCGGTCACTGCGCCTGCCGGGGCCTCGAGGTCAAGGCCGGCCAACGCCTCCACCTTGCCGTAGCGCTTCCTGAGCTTGGATGCTTCAACGATGTTGGGACGTGAACTCACAGCCACCTCCGGCTGCGTTGGGACTTGGATCTACTGGTCGGTTGCACAACGAGAGACTACGAATAATTGCGGACATGTTCTGGCCGCAATAAACAGTAATCTTTGGCCATGAGTGATCCGACGTCCAGAGCCTTGGCGTTGTTGTCGCTCTTACAAACGAACCGGTTCTGGTCGGGGGCTGAGTTAGTGGACCACCTCGGCGTGAGTGCGCGCACGGTGCGTCGTGACGTGGACCGATTGCGCGAACTTGGCTATCCCGTTGATGCCACCACGGGTGCGGCCGGTGGATATCGACTGGCCAAAGGAGCGTCATTACCGCCGTTGCTGCTTGACGATGATGAAGCCGTGGCAGTGGCAGTGGGGCTTCGAAGTGCCGCAGGCGCAGCGATTGCCGGCATCGAAGACACGTCGTTGCGAGCATTGGCAAAGTTGGAGCGAGTACTGCCCGATCGACTGCGGCGGCGGGTGAACGCCATTCATTCCAACGTATCCACACTGCGATGGAATGCCGACGGACCGGTAGTTGATCCAGAAGCGCTGGCGGTACTGGCGCTGGCGTGTCGCGATGGCGAAGAAGTGCGATTCGAGTACGTGGCGCGTGAGGGCAGCGAAACTCGACGTCTGGTGGAGCCCCATCAATTGGTATCGGCAGGCCGACGCTGGTACCTGGTGGCCTACGACATTCGACGTAATGATTGGCGTACCTTTCGAGTCGATCGCCTTTCGCACACACAGCTGGCCGGGGCCCGTTTCGCCCCACGCGAATTACCGGCCGCCAGTTTTACAGAGTTTGTTTCGCGATCATTGAGCTCAGCGCGCATACAATTAGAAGCCACTGTCGTGGCCCATTGCTCGGCGAAACAGTTGGATGAGTTCGTCAAACACAGCGACGCCACCGTGACGCCGATCAGCGAAGTCCATTCGTTGGTCACCATCCGCGCCGATTCGCCTCATTGGCTCCTGGCCATGGTGACGATGCTGGCCGGGGTATGTGAACTCGACATACAGGGGCCACCAGAGTTCGTTCAACAGGTCCGAGACCTAGCCCATGGGCTGGATCAGGCCACCGCCAGAACTACGAACGCGGCAGATCGGCGCAACGGCCAAGAGTGAATTGGCACTCACCGCACCCATTGGGTGCTCGTCGAGTTGGCATCGCCACGCAGAGAGACATTTGAGTGCATCGTCGCGTGCCGTTCTGCCGCGCTTGAGCTCATCAACCTGGGCGATGACGGGCGCCTCGCCTACCCGTACCGTCAGCGCCGATGATGTGGCATTCCCTTCGATCAGCAAGCGTTGTTGTGGCCGCAGTGGCCGTAGTGGTGCTATCCAACGGTGCTTTGGCCGAGACGTCCCGGGGAGCGGCGCCACCTGCCGCCGCCACACCCACCGTGGTTCGCGCACCGGCCAGCGCAGCATCCACACCAGTCAATTCGGTGGTGGCCCGAACCGCCGCCCCGATGGTGCCGCCCACCACTGTTGCCCCAGTGACACTGCCCCCGCCGGTGACCACCACGGTGCCGCCGGAATACGCCGAATACCTCAACGCCATCAACGCGGCGAGGTCCACTCCGCACCTATGCGGAACCACGTGGATGCCAGACGCTCCTCCCCTCACGTGGGACTCCCGATTAGCGACGGCTGCCGTCTTGCATTCCCAAGACCAATTGGCCCATGGCACATTGACCCACACCGGCTCCAACGGATCCGACCCGGGAGAGCGGATCACGGCCCAAGGGTACGCGTGGAACGGATACGGCGAGAACGTGGCGTTTGGTTACACGAATACAGCATGGGTAATGGAAGGTTGGATGAGCAGCCCCGGACACTGCTCGAACATCATGAATGCCTTCTTCACCGACGTCGGCATGGGCCGCGCCGGCAACTACTGGACGCAGGACTTCGCCAGTCACTGGTAATCCCGGCGCAGCTGTGGCGATTTGCGGCCACACCTGGGGGAGCCGAAGCGACTACGTGGTGAGTAGACGGTGGGCCAACGCTTGCAATACAGCGGTGGCGTCGCTGACGATGGCCAGGTCGGCCATGGCCATCATGGGGCAGCCGGCATCGGTGTTGACGCTGATGATGTGATCTGGATGCCCGAGGCCGCTGGTGTGCTGAGTGGCACCGGATATGGCAAAGGCCAAATACACCCGCGGGTTTACCGCCACCCCGGTGGTACCAATTTGGCGCTCCAGCGGGATCCACCCGGCATCACTGGCCACCCTGGTGCCACCCAACGATGCTCCCATCGCAGTGCCCACCTGGCCCAGCAGGTCGAAGCACTCCTTGGAACCTAGCCCTTGACCGCCGGCGACAATCCGCTTGGCCTCGGTGAGGTCCATGGTGGACGGCTCCGGTGGAAGTACTTCCACCGATGTCACGGCCACATCTACATCGAGCGGTCCGCACTCCAATCGGTGGATATGAGGCACGGCCGACGACGGTTCGAATCCCCGCACCCCCGGCACCAGCGTGGCCACAAACGGCCGGTCCACCCCCATCTCTTCACCCAGGCGACCAGCCGTACGCACCAGCACCACAGTGTCGGCTCGCACCCGAACGGCACCCGCCAACAACGGCCACTCCAGCACCGCAGCCAAGTGGGGAGCACAGTCGCGGCCATCGGGCGATGCCGGTAGAATAAGTACACGTACGTTTTGGGGAATCAACCCCACCATCAAGGTACTCAGCGCGCTGAGATTGTCCACCGAAACATCAATCGCCGTCACCGTGCCCTCGCCACTCAGTTGACCTGCAGCGTCGCCCGCCCTTTCTCCCACCACCATGGCTTGGCTGCCAGCTTCGGCAAATGCCTCCTGCGCACCCGCACACAATCGCCCGTTGCGGACCACGATCACCGCCAGCATGCTCATATGGCAGCGCCGGCCCGGTCGCCCTCCACCACTGCAGCATGAGCCCGACGCGGCGCCAAACAGTCGCCCACCCGGCGTACGTCCATACCCGCCGCCATCAGCTCCGTGTACAGCTCATCGGCCGGCGATCCGGGCACCGCCAACACCACCCAGTCGGCATCCACATCAAGCATGCGGCCACTGACATGGTGCAGCACATTGAGCTGCGACGTGTCGGCGTTCCAACCCATCACCACACTGTCGGGTGTCAAGGTGATGCCCTTGGCGGCAGCACGAATGCAGAACCCTTCCAGGTCCAGAGTGATGCCGAGGTCCTGCGCCACCACCATGCCCGGCGTGAGCATCTCCACCACACATCCGCGATCGGCCAGCAACTCCGCCACGCTGGTGGCCTGGTGGAAGCCAAGTTCATCCACCACCACCACCCGCTCCCCAGGTTGCGGTTGGGCGTCGCCATTGAGGATCTGGAGCAAATCCACAATCCGAGCGGCATCACCAGGTGCCCAATAGGGCCGTGCCGGAACGGCACCGGTGGCCATGATCACCACGTCGGGCTCTGCGGCGCGCACCGTGTCGACGGTGACGGCGTGACCAAGCAACACTTTGACGTTGAGGCGTTGCAACTCATGTTGTTGATTTCGAATGATGTCGCCGAACTCGGCCCGATTGGGCACGGTGGCCGCCCATCGCACCTGCCCACCGGCGTGCTCTTCACGCTCGTAGACAACCACCTCATGACCTCGCTTGGCGGCACTGATACCCGCCTGCATCCCTCCCGGGCCAGCCCCCACCACCATCACCCGTTTGGGTATCGTACCCACCACTGGGTTAGCCACCAGGGCCTCCCTGCCAGTATCTGGATTCTCGATACAGCCCAGCCACCGGTTGAGGCCCATGCGCCCCACGCACTCTTGGTTGCAGCTGAGACAGAGGCGGACCGCTTCGGTGTCACCCATCTGACTCTTGCGAACGAAATCCGGGTCGGCAATCTGCGCGCGTACGGCTCCCACCAAGTCGCAGTGTCCTTCAGCCAGCGCACGTTCCGCCTGCAATGGGTCCTTGAACCGTCCCACTCCCACCACCGGCAAATCCACGGCACGGCGGATGGCGTTGGGGATGAACAGCGCATACCCGGGCGGTATGTGCATTGATGCTTCGATCATGAACAACGTTGACGTAGCCACCCCAATGGACGTGTTGATGTAGTCCACCTGCCCCGTCGCCTCACATATCCGAGCCACCGCCACCGCCTCATCACTGGTGGTGCCGCCTTCGATGAGCTCGTCCCCGCACAACCGAACACCGAGGGCAAGCGTGGGTCCGATGGCCTCGCGCACTGCGGCCACGATCTGGATGAGTAGTCGGGCCCGGTTGTCCAACGTGCCGCCGTAATCATCAGTGCGCTTATTGGTGGCGCCAGAGAGAAAACCGCGCACGATGGAACTGTGACTGCACTGCAGTTCCACACCGTCGAACCCACCCTCTTTGCAATGCCCGGCCACCAACGCATACCCGGCCACGATGTCGGCAATTT
>JANYHQ010000378.1 GCA_025358985.1 Acidimicrobiales bacterium | reverse complement strand
ACCGGGTTGCGGACCGGGTTGCGGACCGGGTTGCATGGCCGTTACAACCCGAGACGCGGGCTCAGAGCCCTTCTGCGGCCAACGCCACCAACTCGCGCCCTACCGGACCCAACTGGCGTTGCATGAGACTCTCGATAACGGTGATGGCCTGTGGACCGGATTGCAGCAGCCCGGCGTAGAGCAGGTACCCACCCAGGACGCCCTGGAGTCGGTCGCTGATCTCGTCTTGGTGGATAAGGATCCGGTCCCCGGCGTTCAGCCACAGCTTGAGTTGCGGGTACAGCGCCGACAGCACCGCCCGGCCGTCATCATGGGATCCGAACGGAACATGCACGTACGGCAGGTTCAATTCCTCGTACGCGTGCAGGTTGTGGGGAGAGGGCATCAGCGACACCACCCGGGCAAAGCCATGCTCACGGATCCAGATGATCTCCTCATGGCGACGCACCCGACGATGGTTGGCGGTGTACCCGCCTGGGCGTTCACAAAACGCCACACTGTCTTTGATCACCCATGAGAAATTGCGGGGCTCGATGCCCTTGGCCCACTTGCCCCTCATCGGGCTCCCGTTCGGTTCGCGTACCCCATGCGGCGCTGGACGTTACCGGCTATCTCGTGCCGTTGTGTGCCGTTGGGCAGGTATTCCGGCCGGTTGGCTCCGGATTCGACCAGGAATTCATCAGAAGTCCGGTCATGTGAGTGCCATGGCCCGGCGAACGAGTGCCCCAAACTCCTGTGGATGGCTGGAATGGGCCCCGTGACCGGCACCGCTGATCACCGCCAATTCAGCGGTGGGGAGCCCGGCTGCGAACTCTCGTGCCGCCCGCTGATGATGGGCCAACGACTCGCTACCGTGAGCCACCACCGCCGCCACCCCACAGTCCGCCAACGAGAACGGAGGCGGTCCGGTGCGCAGCGAGCGCAGATTGGCAATCAATGCCTCGCCCTCCCAACGCCGAGCCTGGCGGGTGGCTTCGGGAAGCCCATCCCAGACGTCGGATCCGACGATTCGACGCATGAATGCCTCAGCGGCGGCTTCGGGGCCTTGCGCACCGGCCACGGCGAGCGTGGACGCGCCCGCCGAGGCGGGCCACCACGGCGTCCACGACATCGGCGGCTCATAGGCCAGCAAACCCTTGACCTGCACCTGAGGGATGCTCTCGATGGCCATCCCCACGGCCACCACGGCGCCGTAGCTATGACCCACGATCACCACATGTGGGTGGCCTTCAATCACCGAACGTAGGTCGGCGCATTGATCGGCAAATGTAGCCCCGTGGGCGCTGACCCCTCCCGATCGTGCGTATCCACGCCGGTCGTAGGCCACCGTGATGACGTCGCCGAGCAACGCCCGCACTCGGTTGAAGCCGGTGGACCGGTCCATCACACCATGGACGAACACGACCGTTGGGCCGTGATGGTCAGCGCCGCTGGGCGCCCGCGTGTCGACGTACAGCGGTTGGTCGACACGGGCGTGGGCCCGCAAGTTGAGTCAGGCCTGCGCTGGACGGGGCCGCACCGCGTGACCAGACGGCGTCTGGTCGTCGTCGCCACCCTTGATGGCGTTGCCCAGGCGATTGCGCACACGGCGTAGTCCCGAACGCCGCGCACCTACCAGGACGTGCTCTGGCACCGCAATGTCAATGGGGGCGGAGCGATCCAGCAGCGGCAACTTGGCGATGTCGGGTTCCTTGGTCCAGTCATCGAGGGGCCCGAAGATCTTCTCGATGTCATCTTTGTCGAGCGTCTCTTTCTCCATCAGTGTTTTGGCGAAGAGATCCAAGGTGGCCCGATGGGTGGTGAGGATTTCGAACGCAGTGGCGTGCGCAGTATCGATGAACCGACGAATTTCGAGGTCGATCTGGGCGGCAATGTCGTCGGAGTAATTGGCGGTACGGCCAAAATCTCGTCCAAGGAACACTTCACCGTTCTTTTCACCCAACTGCTGCGGGCCGAGGGCATCACTCATGCCGTACTCGGTGACCATGGATCGGGCGATTTGGGTGGCCCGCTCGATGTCGTTGCTGGCCCCGGTGGTGACCTCGGAAAAGATCAACTCCTCAGCGGTACGCCCGCCGAGCAACATTCCAAGTTGGTCTCGTAGTGCGGACCGGGTGTAGTTGTACCGGTCTTCGGTGGGGAGTGAGATGGTGAGCCCCAGTGCGCGGCCCCGAGGAATGATGGTGACCTTGTGGATGGGGTCGCAATTG
>JANYHQ010000366.1 GCA_025358985.1 Acidimicrobiales bacterium | reverse complement strand
AGGCGAGTTCGACGTGATGTCCGCGCTTCGCCGATCCGGCAAACCATACGAAATGCGACCAGCCGAGATTGCAACCGCGGTACTGCTCAGCCCGAGCGGTATGACGCACCGGCTGGACTTGCTCGAGGCCGCCGGTTTCATCGAACGTCTGGTTGATCCATCAAATCGCCGAACCGCACCCGTCCGCCTCAGCAGAGCGGGACTGAAACTGGTGGATACGCTGGTTCATTCCTACGCTGAACTGTTGAATGGACTACTGGGTGACATCAAACCGGCCGAGCGCCGCCAACTCGATCTGCTTCTCGCCAAGATCACGACGAAGGTGAGCGGTACATCGCAACCACGTTGACTCGCCCGATATTCGGAACCCGCGTCACGGCAACAGCGTGAACGGAGCTGTCGCTGGGCGAACGACGTTGAAGTGGCGTCGATCCAGCGTGGCTACTTCTTGTACCTGAAGTCGTTCGGCCGCCGCAACGACTGACGCATCGGCGGTTCCCAGTGGGAGGTCCCGGTACCTGGCCACAAGTTCTGCAATCCGGATCCAATCTCCTGGATGAACCGGCTCTGCGATGAGATTTCCCTCGGCGAGATCGGCGAGGAAGCGGACTTCGGCCTCGGCGCCCAAACGGGTTTGCAGCAGGTACGCCACCTCGGTTATCACCAGCATTGGCACCAGCAATGGCCCTGGATGCGTCTCGAGAAGCTCCAGACATGCGTGGTGGTGGCGATCGTCTCGATCGATGTAGGCAAAGAGCGGGCCAGCGTCGACGATCAGCGCGATGAGCCGAACTCGGCCGCCAGAATCTCCTCGATCCGTTCGGAGATGTCGGAGCGGCCACTCGCCCCGGCCCCGGCGGCGCGTAGGCGTCGACGCCCGACTCGCCCGCCGAGATGGGCTTCGATGGCCTCACGAGTGATGTCTGAGATCGTCGTTCCCCGACGCTGCGCCTCGTGGCGCAACCGAGCGTCGAGATCCTCCGACAGTTTGATCGTTGTCCGATTCATGTATGCCAGCATACCCGATGATCCAATCCAGCAACTTTCGTCCCCACGCCCGCTATCTCCAAAACCTGCACTTCCACCTTTACGCCTGACCGGTGTGGGCCGATGAGCTCAGTCGGTGGTGAAGGTGAAGCGCACCATTGGTGTGAGGTACCCGCCGGCTTCCCGGATGGCCGCACCCCACGGCCGCATGGTGGCGAGAATCTCTTCGATGTCGTTGCCAAGCACAGCTAGGACGCCCGTCATCGCCGCATCGGTGGCGGTTTCGATCGCTTCGCGCACCTCACGGCCGCGCACGGTGAGGCTGTCACCGACGAGCAACCCACGAGCGCGCAGACGCTCCTCGCCGGCGCTGAGTTGCTCGTCGGTCCATCCCCGCCCACGGGTGTGAGCTCGTGGATCGAGGCCCCAGTAAAGGTCGCTGAGCAACCCGATCTCCAACGGGTTGAACCCCGCCGCCGACCAGACCTGTACATGCGAATCGCCGCGGAACTCACGTAGCCGATCGGCCGAACGCCACAGCCGCGCCATGGGGTCGTCGGGGATGGTCGCGGCGCGCTGACCGGCAAACAGTGCCCGACCAGCGAGCGGCAGATCGTCGGCCGCACCTAGGAGCCGATCGGTCACCCACCCCGCCCGCCCCAGTTCGGGCCCCAAAATCCGGCGTAGCTGGGCAGCAGCACCATCGAGGCGCGCCATCCACATCGTCGACGCGTTCGCCAAAGACTTGCCCAGTCGCACGATCGGTACGATCTCGTCAGGGTTGAACACGGCGAACGCAGCCGCCACCACCTCGGCGGGCACGTCGCCCAGCACGGCACCACGACTGGTGAAGAAACCACACTTGTCCGGCAGCGCCGTGCGGCCAACCATCCCGGGGCTCGGTGCAAAACCAAGCGCTTCATAGTTGGCGTGACACTCGGGCGAGAATTGCGCTTGCCCCGCCACCGGCTCGATCACCGCAGCCAGCCGGCGGGCCAGGGGAATCACGTCAGGCATTGCGCCACGGTACCTGGCAACCCGGCGACTGCCCATTCGTGATGGTCATACGGTGTCGATGAGGCATCGCCTACGTATCATCCTGGTGGATGGGATCGAACGAGGCGAAGTATCGCGATGCCGAGCGACGGTTGTGGGATTCGTTCGGGCTGAAACCAACCGAACAACAGGTGCATTTGCAGAAGCTGGGCGTCACGGTACGCGTGCAAGAGGTCGGCGCGGGTCCTCCGGTGGTCCTGGTTCACGGAGCATCGGTAGCGGGAGCAAGCTGGGCCAATTTAGTGCAGCGCCTTGACGGGTTCCGGTGCATCATCGTCGACCGGCCCGGTTGCGGGCTGAGCGATCCGATGCCGGGCGATGCGGGCAAGGCCGACATTGATGCAGTGAAGCGTGCGGGCGACGAACTCATCCCAGACCTCCTCGATGCGCTTGAACTGCCCAAGGCCCACGTGTTGGGCAACTCTTTCGGTGGGTTCTTCGCGCTTCGTGGCGCAGCTGCGGCTCCCGAACGCGTCGACCGGGTGGTGTTGTACAGCTGGTCCATGGGTGTTCCGATGGACAGCACTCCGCTGGTCATGCGCTTCGCTGGTATTCGGGGTATCGGTCACCTGGCAGCACGGCTTCCCGTCAGCCGTGCCGGCGCCAAGATACTGCTGCGCCAAGTCGGACTGAAGGGTGCCATCGACTCCGGGAAATTCAATACTCAGATGCTTGAGTGGTTCGTTGCCCTGATGCGGTATACCCCAACAATGCTGAACGAGATCCGTGCGACGCCCCGGGTGATCACACCGATCAAGGGCATCAACAAGGCGATGTTGTTCACCGACGAGTTGCTGACCCGGATCACCAGCCCGGTGAATTGCTTCTGGGGCGAGAACGATCCAAACGGTGGCGCCGAGACAGCAAGGCGGTTCGTAGACCGTCTTCCGTACGGCACCCTCGACCTTGTTCCTGACGCTGGCCATGCCCCCTGGATCGACGCGATCGAGCGGGCCACTGAGTCGACGCGTAGGTTTCTGGCCGATTCGACGATCGGACAGCGGCCGGGCGGACAACCCAGCCGAGAACGGCCCGGCAACGTGTCCGTCACGCGTGTACCGTGCGCGAATGGATGACGTTGACGTTGCGCTCCGTAACCGAACCTACGCGCTCTTCGTCGAACTCGGCAGGGCACCATCGCTCGAAGAAGCAGCAAGTGCATCCGGCGTGAGCATTGATGAAGCTGCCGCAGGTTGGCAACGACTGCATGACGCGCATGCGCTCGTCCTGCACCCCGGGTCGACGACGCTTCGCATGGCGAACCCGTTCGCTGCTCAACTGACACCGTACCGGGTCCATGCGGCCGGGCGATGGTGGCATGCCAACTGTGCATGGGATGCATTTGGTATCTGCGCGGCGCTCGACACGGACGGCCGAATCCAAACAGCGTGTGCAGATTGCGGCGACGAGATCATCGTGGACGTATCGAATCGTCGGCCGGTCTTCGACCCCGGCGTCGTGTTCCACTGCCTCGTCCCGGCGTCACAGTGGTGGGATGACATCGTCTTCTCCTGAAGCACAATGAACCTCTTCCGGTCGGAAGAACACGTCACGCGTTGGCTCGACGGTCGCACCGCCGGAGCGACACTCAGTGCCTCGAAACTCTGCGATCTCGCGCATGCCTGGTGGGGTGATCGCCTCGCACCGGACTGGCGTCCCCATCACCGTGAACAGAACCAATCGATCCTCGACAGCCTCGGACTCACAGAACCGTTCTGGCAGCTGCCATGAAATTGATGGCCCAATTTCGTTTTACACCGTCACGCAAGCGATAAAACGGCGACAGCTACGGGTCGGTCAGGGGGACTCGGTCGCGATGATCGATGCGACAGGTGATTGGCGGAACGCGTCGAAGAAGGCCCGCACTGCCTTCTTCGAACCGTCCAACTCCACCTGGCCGTTGCGTCGGGCGTCAGCGAGCGAGGAGTGGCCGAGATAGGTCCGATACAGCGCCGCCCGATCGGTCCGTAGGGTGACATCGATGTCGAATCCCGGGTCGGCCAGACATAGCGACGCTTCTTGTTCGGCCACGATCCAGTACCGCTTGGGGTGATCGGTGAACTGCACGAACACGGTGAAGCGCGGACGCGGAAGTTGCGTTGTGTCCAACTGCCGGTGCAGCCACCACAACAGCAGGTCAGGGTCCAGTTCGTCGATGGCGGGTTCGCCGAAGGTCCAACGTGCCGCCCACGTGGCGAGGCCGAACACGACGGGTTGAAGATCAAGCCCTCGGTCGGTGAGTCCGTAGGTGCCATTGTCGTGCTGCTCAATGACTCCGGCCGCTTGCAACTTCCGCAGGCGTTGAGCCAACAACGCTGTAGACAGTCCCGGGTTACCCCTGATCAACTCGTTGAACCTGGTCGTGCCGGTGAGCATGTCGCGGATGATGTGAATCGTCCAACGGTCACCGAGCACCTCAGCGGACCGCGAGATCGGGCAGTACTGGCCGTAGGACTTCATCCCCTGCAGCATCCCATGGTTCAGAATGAGAACTATGCGGTTGGCGTCGAAGCGTATCTAGTGGGAACCACATCCCAGCGCTGAGACCACTCGATGATTCTTCAGCGCAATCCGTGAATCAACTCAGGAATCGAGGACTTATGCGCATCACCAAGAACAACATCCCGGCCAAGATCGATGTACCGGGTGCCCTCGCCCGCCAGGCCACAGGTTTCGGCGACTCGTCCGACTACGCCATGCTCGGCGCCGAGTACTTCACCCTGGGCGCCGGAACCGATATCGCGCCACTCCTACAAGGCCTACAGGACGACGCCTGTCACGCACCACACTGGGGATTCATGCTGTCAGGCGCAGTGGTCGTCACCTACACCGACAACACCACCGAATCCTGCGTCGGCGATGACGTTTTCTACTGGCCCCCCGGTCATAGCGTGCGCGTCGTGGAAGACGCCGAGATCATTCTGTTCAGCCCCCAGGCCGAGCACGGCGCCGTCATGGACCACATGCTCGCCCGTATGGCTGGCTGATCAGTCCGCGTACCCGATGCCCACGATCAAGGGAGCAAACGATGGAAGGCAATGAGCAATTGTCGATGATCATCCCGATGCTGAAAGGCGTCGCCGATCGCATCCGCGAGGACCAGTTGGGAGCCGTCACCCCGTGTGCCGCCTTCGATGTTGCCGGGGTACTCG
>JANYHQ010000301.1 GCA_025358985.1 Acidimicrobiales bacterium | reverse complement strand
AGATCCTCATCGTCGATATGGAACCCGGGCGAGTGCTTACCCACCTCTTCTTCCAACGCCTCCACCAACTCGATGAGGGCGAGCGAGTCGGCATCGAGATCATCGGTGAACGACGCCCCTTCAGCAATGGCCGAAGGTTCGATTTCCAAGATGTCAGCCAGACGATCTCGGACAAGGGCAAGAACAGCGGGACGGTCGAGCACTACAGGGTTCTCCTCAGATGTGATGACAGACGCCAGCGTACTCCCACACTGTCGTTGCTGGTCAGTCCTATGAAACGGGATCAGCGTTGATGGCCACCCGGAGCGCACCGACGAGATCGGCCTTCACCATGTCGTTGGCCACCCGGGCGGCGTTGAGGATGGCAACTGCGCTGGACGACCCATGACTGATGATGGCCACGCCGTCGATACCGAGCAGCATGGCGCCACCGTATGTGGACGGATCAAGAGCCTCGGCCAACGGCATGAGTTGGGGCAGCAGCACCTTGGCCGCCTCCTTGGCCTCCGGGGTGGCCACCAGTGCTTCGAACACTTTGCCGGCAAAGAACTTCATACCGCCCTCCAGTGTCTTGAGCACCACATTGCCGGTGAAGCCGTCGGTGACCACCACATCAACATCGCTGGACATGATGTCGCGGCCCTCCACGTTGCCGATGAAGTTGACGGAGGGTCCCGCCGCCCCCACCCGCAGCAATTCGTTGGCTTCTTTGGCCAGCGCGTTGCCCTTGCCATCCTCTTCGCCGATGGACAGCAGCCCCACCCGGGGCACGTGAATACCAAAGCGGCTACGGGCGTACACACTGCCCATCTGGGCGAATTGCACCAGCATGGGGGCCGTACATTCCGGGTTGGCGCCGGCGTCGAGCAGCACCGTAGGCAAGGACCCGGGCACCGGGATGGGGGTGGCGATGGCGGGTCGGGTGACGCCTTTGATACGGCCCATCCGCAACAGTGCGCTGGCCATGGTGGCACCGGTGTTGCCGGCGGACAGAAAGGCACTGGCCCGACCGTCTCGCACCGCTTCAGCGGCGCGTACCAGGGTGGAGTCCTTCTTCACCCGTACCGCCCGTGCCCCGTCCTCGTCCATGTCGATGACCTCGGAGCATTCAATGAGGTCCAGACCGCCCAGATCATGCCCTTCCAGATCAGCGGCGCGTCCCACCAATACCACCGCGATGCCGAGCGCCGCCGCCTGACGGGCCCCGTCGAGGATGGCGGAGGGGGCAAAGTCGCCGCCCAGAACATCAATGGCCACGGGTAGCGGCTGGCTCATGCTGGGCTCCACACGCGAAACAGAGCCGGGACACATGCTGCGCACGCGTCCTGGCTCAGTTCGATGACCTGCTGCTTCAACCGCTGAGGGCTATGCGACGTCGACAGCCTGACGGCCCTTGTACCAACCACAGGAAGGACACACGGTGTGCGGCAGCTTGACGGTGGTGCAGCGGGGACAGATGCTGCGCGCTGACGCAGTGAGGCGCCAGTTACTGGCGCGACCGGCGCGAACTTTCGCCTTGGACTTTTTCTTCTTGGGGACTGCCATCTGGGGGTCAACCTTCCTCGGTGTGCTGTGTACCCGGAGTGAACAGCACATCGAGTGCTGCCCATCTGGGGTCTGGCGCTACTGGGACGCACGTACACGCCCCATCGTTGAGATCTGCCCCGCAGGTGGGACAGAGCCCCGCGCACTCCTCTCGACAGACAGGAGCAAGCGGCAGGTCGAGAAGGATAGCTTCCCGAGCGACCAGTTCGAGATCGACCTGATCGCGTGACATGGGAAACGTGTCGCCATCCGGATCAGCACCCGGCTCGAACTGCTCCTGGAACTCCGCCCGGGTAGTGCCCACCACCGGCTGCTCGCAACGACGACACAGCGACTGCCAGTCCACCTGGGCCCATCCGGTAGCCAGAATGCCCAGGCCGGCAGGCTCCAGTTTGGACTCCACTTCCAGTGCGGCCTGATCCACCACATCGGTGGCCGCCACCGTCATGGCGGCGGTTATGCCCACCAAGTGCTCGGTACGACGAACCCCGGGACGATGCATCAAGTCGGCCACATTGACCACAAAAGGCTTCACGGCCACAGACTGTACGAGTACCCACGGGAAAGTGGGCCGCACCAGCTCGTATACGGACTATCCGCCTTGGTCGAAGAATGCCGCGCTGGTGTTGTCCTCCGCCAACTCCGTACCGTGATCCTGTGTCTGCTCCGCGGTAGGCATGAGGTTGACCCGGAGCTTCTCGCGGCCCGCCTGCGCCGTTTTGGAGATGCGATCGAGCACGATCTCCAGCTTGGCCAATTGCTGATCGCACCAGTCTTCAGCCTCGTGCTTCATCTGGCGGGCGTGGGCGTCGGCATTGTCCACGGTCACCTGGGCCAGATGCTTGGCCTCACGCACCACCTCTTGACGACTCACCAAACGCTCAGCACGCGTACGAGCGGCCTCGAGGATGTCGTCACCCTCGCGCTGGACTTTCTCCAGGAACTCCTCCCGCTCCTTCAACAGCCACCGGGCTTGGCGTAGCTCTTCGGGGAGATGATCAGCGGCGCGTTCCAGCAACTCCAGCAGTTCCTCGGGCTCCACTCGCACCGACGACGACAGGGGCAGCGGTTTGGCGGTGGCAATGATGTCGATGGCTCGACGCACCAGCGCCACCGACTCATGCTCGCCCGCTGTATCGAACACCGGATCGTCCAGTGCGCTCACGTCACGTCCCCTTGCTCGCGTAGGCGGTCTCGTAATCGTTGGTTGACCGATTCCGGCACCATCGACGAGATGTCACCACCGTAGCGGGCAACCTCGCGTAGCAGACGACTGGCCAGGAAGCTGTTGCGAGCCGAGGTGGGGATGAACAGCGTAACGATGCCTGACAGGCGCTCGTTCATCTGGGCCATCTGCATCTCTGTTTCGAAGTCCGACACTGCTCGCAGCCCTTTGACGATGGCATTGCACTCGTGATCACGGGCAAAATCCACCAAGAGGCCATCGAAGAAGTCGATGCTGACGTTGCCGTGATGCTCGGTGGACTCTGCCAGCATCTCCCGGCGCTCCTCGAGGCTGAACATGGCGCTGTCCTTGCCGGGGTTAAGCACGGCCGCCACCAACACCTCGTCAAACAGACTCGACGCTCGGGCAATGACTTCGAGATGCCCGTTGTGGACGAGATCGAACGACCCGGGGACAAGGGCCTTTCTCATGGCTGACGAGCTTCAGTGGGACGGGCAGTGATCATCGGATGCAACCGTATCGGCCTGCGCCCTCACCTGCATCAATCGGCTTCGGTAGTGCTCGGGACGGGACGGACCATGGTGACCACCGCCGCCCCGTAGCGCTGCTCGCGTTCGATTTCCCAGCCCGGCTGTACCTCCATGGACTTGGGTGACTCCAGCACCAGGATGGAATCGTCGGTGGCGGCCACGAAAAACGGCAGCAGCCGGGCCAGCAACTCATCCCAATTGGCAAAGGCGTACGGCGGGTCGGCCAGCACCAGCAGCGGCGCCCCGGCTTCCACCGCAAACGCGCCGGCCGCACCAAGACCCGTCAGCCACTGCAGCGCCTCGGAACGCACCACCTGACACCGGTCTTCGAATCCGAGATGGGCGGCGTTTTGACGGACGCACTCCACCGACAACCGCTCGCTGTCCACAAAGGTGGCGTGGCGGGCGCCGCGGCTGAGAGCTTCGAGACCGAGGGCACCGGTGCCGGCAAACAGATCCACCACGGTGGCGCCAGCCACGAAGGTCCGGCTCTCCAACGAGTTGAAGGTGGCCTGGCGCACCCTGTCCGCAGTGGGACGAACGATGGTTCCCTGGGGGGCGACGATGAGCCGACCTTTTGCCGATCCGGCGACGA
>JANYHQ010000277.1 GCA_025358985.1 Acidimicrobiales bacterium | reverse complement strand
ACCGGCGATTTCAGCCGCCACTGTCTCGGGCTGTGTGAGCACGTTGTGTTCCAAGCAGTCCACGAACTGATTCAGGAGTTTAGCGCTGACGTCGGCCAACACGCCACGGCCGAATTGGGCCACCCGGCCGGTGATGGTGAGGTCGGTGACCACCTTGACGTCCGTGCCCCCACCCACCGAAACAAGCGTTGCGGTGATGGTGGCGTTGGCGTTGCCTTGGCCCTTGGTGTCGCGACCTTCAGCGCGCAACACCGCCTTGTGATTGGCCTCATCCTTTTCCAGGAATGTGGCCTTGCCCTTGTACTGCGCCGTGATGGGGCCCACCTTGATCTTGACCCCGCCGCGATACTCGTCGCCCTCGACCTCTTCGAGGGCGGCGCCAGGCAAGCAGGGGGCGATGAGCTCGACATCGGTGAGGACGGCCCACGCCCTCTCCACCGGCACATTCACGTGAAACTCGTTGGTCAGCTCCATCGCTGCAGGTCCTCCATAGTGTCGATATCCGCGGGATTGCCGGAACAGGGTACTTCCACCACCAACTCTGGTTGCCCGCGCAGCAGAGCCCGTGCACCTTCGTCACCGGTGGTGGCGATGAGGGGCCAAATAGCGGCCCCCAATCGCACCGGTTGCCCCCGTTGGCCGTGGTAAGTGGCCACCGCAATGGGTGACTCCGGGGTGGTGGTGGCCACTAGTCGCCACGCGTCTGGTTCCACAAAGGGTTGGTCGCCCAGACCCACCACTACGGCGTCAAAGCCCTGCGTCACGGCGTAGCGTAGAGCCAGCGCCAATGACGTGGACTGTCCCTGGTCCCAGTGTTCGTTGTGCAACACCGTGACCCCATCGGGGATCACCGCAGCGAGGTCCACTGCGCCAGTGACCACCACGGTCCGCTTGAGCCCGGCCGCCAACGCATGATCAAGGGCAAGGCGCACCATTGCGGTGTTGTTGATGAGGGCCAGCAGCTTGTGCTCGGAGCCACCCGACGCCCGCCACCGCGTACCTCCACCAGCGGCCAGCAGCACGGCGGCCACACCGCCACCCATCAGCGGCGGTGGAGGGCGCCGTCGGTATCGCGTAGCGACGCCACCGGTCGGCCGGTCCGCAACGCAATGATTTCGGCCACAATGGATATGGCCGTTTCCTCGGGGGTGCGGGCTCCGATGTCGATTCCGATGGGCCCCATGACCCGCTCGACCTGCTCATCAGTGAGTCCGGCTTCTCGTAAGCGCACATTGCGTTTGTCGGTGGTTTTGCGGCTGCCCATGGCCCCGATGTAGCCAGCGTTGGTGGCCACCGCCGAAACAATGGCGGGTACATCGAACTTGGGGTCGTGAGTAAGCACGCATATGACATCGGATGCGCCGAGGGAGGGGCCCACCACGCTGAGGTGACGGTCCGGCCAATCGTTGACCACATCATCAGCCAATGGGAAACGTTGTGTGGTGGCGAACACGGGGCGGGCATCACATACCGTGACTCGGTAACCCAGCAACTTGGCCGCCCTCACCAATGCCGCCGTGAAATCCACGGCCCCAAAGATGACCATGCGCGGCGGCGGGGCAAACGACTCCACGAAGATCCGTACCGCTTCCTCACGGGCTTCACCGTGGGCGCCGTAATGGCGGGTACTGGTGAGGCCACTGGCCAGTTCTCCCTCACTGTCTCGAGCCACCACACGATCAAGTTCAGCGTCGCCCAATGACCCCATCGCCGGCAACCCTGGCCGTATCAGTAGCTTGGCTCCGGGCAGCAGATTGGGAGTGTCGGCGGGACCCTCGATGAGGGTGGCCAGTGCCACCGGTTCCTCAGCCCGGATGGCGTCGCGCAGGACCTCGTACAGAGGCGCGCTTACCAATTGAGTTCTTCGATGAAGAGATGCAGTGTGCCGCCACAGGTGAGGCCAACGGCAAAGGCCTCATCGTCGCTGTAGCCGAACGTGATGACACCGGGTTGGCGGGTACCTTCGAGCACCGACAGCGCCTCCATGAGCACCGCCCCCTCCACACATCCACCCGACACCGACCCGGCGACCTCACCGGCATCATTGACCACCATCGTGGCGCCAGGGTCCCGGGGACCCGACCCCTCCACGTCCACCACTCGGGCGATGGCCACCCGCTTGCCTGCCTTTCGCCACCGTTCGATGTCGTTGATCACCTCGCGCACAGGAGTGAACCTATCGCTCGACGACGCTTACGAAGCAACGACGGTGGCGAGGCGTTCCAACGAGGCCAGGGAATGACCCTCGATGAACTCGTCCACATACGGCAGCGCCGCCGCCATGCCTCTGGCCAACGGGGCGTACCCCGGTGCTGCCTTCAGCGGGTTCACCCACACGATGCGATGCGTGACCCTATGCAGGCGTTGCATCTGCGCCCCCAACACGTCCGGATCGCCCCTGTCCCATCCGTCGGAGAGGATCACCACGATGGCCCCACGGGCCATACCTCGCACCGCCCATCGGTCGTTGAACTCTTTGATGCCATCACCCAAACGGGTGCCGCCCGACCAGTCCACCACTCGTTTGGCGGCCTGCTCCAGCGCCAGGTCCGGGTCTCTCGATGACATCTCGCGGGTGAGTCGCGTCAGCCTGGTCCCCAACGCAAACACCTCCACCTTGCCCCGTCCCACCACCGCAGCCTGGGCAAAACGCAACAGAGCCCGGGCGTATGACTCCATGGAGCCGCTCACGTCCACCACCAACACGATGCGTCGCGGTCGCATCGACGGCTCCAAGTAGGCACGGCTGATGGGCGTGCCGTCGGTGCGCAACGCTCGGCGCACCGTGCGCCGCAGATCCGGCTTGGTGGTGGCCCGACTGCCCACCGCCGGCACCAGTCGACGACACCGGCGCAACGACGCACTCAATTTCAGCGCCGCAATGATGGCCTTCGACTCCGCAAAATCATCAGCGCTGTAGTGGGCAAAATCCTTGTGTCGCAGGATCTCCACCCGGCTGTAGCGCACAGACTGGGTTTCGCCCTGATCGTCATCGGTGTCCTCATTGCCATCAGCATCGTCACCGTCAGGCTGATCGTCGTAGGCCACCGTGGTCTGCTCTTGTATCGCCGGGCCACCGGGGGTGAGTACTCGACCCTGCCAAAACGCGCCGAACACCTTGTTGTACACACCAATGTCCTCGGGCCGACGAACCAGTGTGGCCCGCCCCGCCCAATACACGCCGGCTCTGTGGTCCAAGCCCACGGCAACCAGTGCGTGCGCATACGAAACGGTGGAGCCCAAAGGAACAGTGAGACCGCCATCACGAAGCAGCCGGGTGAATGCCACGGCCATACGGTCAGCCCCCGTGGGCGGAGCGTCAGAGGCAATGGTGGGCAGCCCGTTGCCTACCCAGTTGTTCAACAGCCGCAGTGTGCCCACCGTGGCCGTCGGCATCTTGGGTCCCTCCAACGATGTCATACGCGTACCTACGATGTGGCGCGCAGTACTGCCGCCTGCACCAGTTGGGCCACGCCCGCCTGGCGCACACGATCGGTGTCCTCGCGATACTTCAGCACCGATCCAAGTGTGGACTCCACGGACCACGCATCGATCTGGCTCCGGCTGAGCGCGGCGATGGCTTGGGCCCAGTCCACCGTCTCGGCCACGCCAGGAGGCTTGTACAACTCCATCTCACGCAACGACGCCACTGCCGCCGCCACCTGCCGAGCCAACAATTCAGACACCTGTGGGGCCCGTAGTCGCACGATGGCCACCTCCCGCTCGAAGCCCGGATGTTCCACCCAGTGATAGAGACAGCGGCGCTTCAACGCGTCGTGCACGTCACGGGTACGGTTCGACGTGAGAATCACCAGTGGCGGAACTTCTGCTCGGAATGTGCCCAACTCGGGAACGGTGACGGTGTAGTCCGACAGAATCTCCAGCAAGAACGCCTCGAACTCATCGTCGGCGCGGTCCACCTCATCAATGAGCAGCACGGGCACGGCACCGTCGGCGTGGGCGATGGCTTGCAGCAGCGGGCGGCGCACCAAGAAGCGTTCCGAATACAGCTCGTTCTCCGCCTGTTCGGCGCTGGCTCCACCTGCCTCAGCCGCACGTAGGTGCAGCAACTGACGCGAATAGTCCCACTCGTACACGGCTTGCGCCACGTCGATGCCCTCGTAGCACTGCAGCCGCAGCAGTTCGCCTCCCGTCCAGCGCGACAACACCTTGGCTACCTCGGTTTTGCCGACCCCCGCTTCACCCTCGAGTAGCAGGGGCCGTCCCAGCGTGATGGCCAAGAAGATGACCGTAGCCAGCCCCTCATCGGCCAGATATCCGTGCTCGGCCAACGCCGCCGATACCTCATCCACACTCTGCGGTTGGGGACGTGGTCCGCCCCCAGGGGCTGAGGCTGGACGGGCTGATTCAGGGGGCTTGGGCAACTCCACGGTGGGTGATGGTAAGCGCTGCATCCGGGTAGTTCGCTACCACATACACATAACAGCGCGCCTCTTCGCAGTGCGAAGCTAGGTCCCCATAGGGTGTTGGGCATGGCTCGTCTTCGATTTGGTGCATTCCTGGCCCCCCACCATCCTCTCGGCGAGCATCCAATGCTGCAACTGCGCCGCGACATTGAGTTCGGTGCCCACCTGGATAACCTCGGCTACGACGAGTTCTGGTGCGGCGAGCACCATTCCACCGGTTGGGAGATGATCGCCT
>JANYHQ010000247.1 GCA_025358985.1 Acidimicrobiales bacterium | reverse complement strand
CGGCGATCCGGTCGAGGACGTCGCGATTGACACCGGTCGAAACGATGTCGAAGGGGCTGGCTCGGTCGTTCTCGTTGGCTGCTTTCCGGGTGCCGGAGTGCTCGCCCGCGGCCTCCTTTTCGGCTCGGGTCTCATCGAGGGCCGACTGCATGCGAGCGTCGAAGTCGGCCGCGGCGCGGTCGGCTTCTTCTTGCGTGATGTCACCTCGGCCCACGAGATTGCGGGTATACAACTCTCGTACCGATGGGTGCGAATCGATGTTTTCGTACATCAACGGCTGCGTATAGCGCGGCTCATCACCCTCGTTGTGGCCATGTTTGCGATAGCAAACCATGTCGATGACGACGTCCTTTTTCCAGACTTGGCGGAATTCGAAGGCCAATCGTCCGACCCGGTAGCAGGCCTCCGGGTCGTCACCATTCACGTGAAAGATTGGCGCTTGCACCATCTTGGCCACGTCGGTGCAGTACACACTTGATCGCGCTGACTCCGGGTTGGTGGTGAACCCCACTTGATTGTTGATGACGAGGTGGATGGTGCCGCCCGTTTTGTATCCCGCCAACTGGCTGAGGTTCAGCGTCTCCGCCACCACGCCTTGACCAATGAAGGCGGCGTCACCGTGCATCAGCAGCGGTAGAACCCGTGTGCCACCCGGCTCGTTGAGGGCGTCGAGCTTGGCGCGAGTGATGCCTTCCACCACAGGGTCCACAGCTTCGAGGTGCGATGGGTTGGGAGCGAGAGACACGTCGATACCCTCACCGCTCATACCCACATAACGGCCGGTGGCCCCGAGGTGATACTTGACATCTCCGGAGCCGTACACGGTGCCCGACACGATGTCTTCAAACTCGCGGAACACCTGATTCACGCTTTTGTTGACCACATTGACAAGGGTATTGAGGCGACCACGGTGGGGCATGCCAATCACCGCTTCGGCCAACCCTGCCTTGGCTGCCTCGTCGAGCACCGCATCGAGGATCACCATGGCCGACTCGCCTCCTTCGAGACCAAATCGTTTTGTGCCCGGATAGCGTTTGGCCAAGAATTTTTCGAAGGCTTCGGCAGCGTTGAGCCGCGACAAGATGTGACGCTGCTCATTGACATTGAGTCGGGTATCTACTCCTTCCACATGTTGCTGAATCCACTTCTTCTGCACCGGGTCCATGATGTGCATGTACTCGATGCCCACCGTGCGGCAATATGCGTCACGCACGATGCTCAACAGTTCACCCAATATATGGTGATCCTTGCCCGCCACCATACCGGTATAGATGTCTCGATCCAGGTCCCGGATGCTGAGGTCGTATGTGGCCGGATCCAGTTCAGCGGGCAGGCCGCGGTCCATGATGTCGAGCGGGTCGAGGTCGGCAATGAGGTGACCACGACTGCGATAGGCGTTGAGGATCTCCTGAGCTGCCGCCGCTTTGACCACGGCACCGCGCAGTGCATCCACCGGGTTGGAGTCGCGGTGCCAGCGGGCTGGCTCATACGGGATGGTCATCGACGTGAAGATGTCGTCGTAAAAGTCGTCATCACCCGTCAGCAGGCGTTGCACACGCTCCAAGAACATGCCCGACTCGGCCCCCTGGATGATGCGATGGTCGTAGGTGGACGTGACCGTGACCGTCTTGGAAATACCCATTTCGGCCAACTTGGCCGGGTCCGCCGCCATGAACGCGGCCGGATAGTCGATGGCGCCGAGGCCGATGATGGCGGCCTGGCCGGGCATGAGGCGCGGCACTGAGTGCCGGGTGCCGATACCGCCGGGGTTGGTGATGGACACCGTGACCCCGGCAAAGTCTTCCACCGCCAGTTTGTTGGTTCGGGCCTTGGCGATGAGCACTTCGTATGCGTTGTAGAACGCCCGGAAGCTGAGCATATTGGCGTCCTTGATACACGGCACCACCAGACTGCGGCTGCCGTCGTTCTTCACCATGTCCACGGCAATGCCGAGGCCTACGTTGGTGTTACGCACCAGCAACGGATGACCACTGTCGTCACGCGAGAACGTGTTGCGCATTGCCGGGACATCGCCCAAGGCTTTGACTATTGCGTACCCGATGACGTGGGTGAAGCTGACCTTGCCACCGCGGGTGCGCTTGAGGTGATTGTTGATGATGTTGCGCTGCACTTCGAGCAACTTGGTGGGCACGTCGCGCACACTGGTAGCAGTAGGAACCGTGAGGCTCAACTCCATGTTGGAGACGATCTTGGAGGCCACTCCCCGCAGCACACTGGACTCTCCCCCAACGGGAATGATGGGTGGAGGTACCGCAGGTGCAGGTGAAGGTGCGGGTGCAGGGCCGGGCGAAGCGGGAGTAGCTGTGGCTGCCGCCGGCACGAGGGCGGCTGCGACCCCGTTGGCTGCGCCGTTCGTGGCATGGAGGACCGCGGGGGTGCTTACCCCGTTGCGACTGTCGAAGTAGACCCGCCAACTCTCCGAGACCAGGCTGGGGCTCTCTCGGTAGAGATCGTGCATTTCCTCCACGAGCCACGAGTTGGGCCCGAGTGAGGGATCTTCTTGCAACATGTCGGTCACGTTGCGTAATCGTAGCCTTGCACCCTGCGGAGACGGCCATTCATTGACGCTCAGATCCGGTGATTTCTTGCCGTCCGCGCACCCGCCTCAGCTGCGTACTTACTGAGATCGGGTGATGGCTAGGGGGCAATACGTCGATACGGTGAGGCGGGTGAACCCCCGCACGCACCGCGTCCGTCTTTCTGCTGCCATCGCCATGGCACTGATGCTCGGGGCAGTGGCGGTCCCGGCTGGTCCAGCCGGCGCCAAGACAGTGAAGGCGGTCAAGAAGAAGATTCGTCCGAGGGTGGGGATCGAGTCCGATTCGTACCATTTTGTGCGCAGTACCACGCCGGTGGCGCCCGCCGCAGTGAACTGGAAGCCCTGCTTCGAGACGCTCGACTGCGCCATTGTGCGAGCCCCGCTCGACTACAGCGATCCCCGCAGCGCTCTGATCGACATCTCCGTGGTACGTCGCAAGGCCAGCGACCCGGCCCGGCGGATTGGCGTGATGTTCGTGAATCCTGGTGGTCCGGGCGGACCCACGTCGGGCTTGGTACGAGCATCGGCCAGAGTGTTCCCGGCCGAGATGAACGCCCGCTTCGACATCATCGGCGTGGATCCCCGGGGTACCACCAACTCCACGCCGGTGAAGTGTGGCGGCAAATTGGACGCCACTCGCGCCGATGTCGATTCGATCTATGAGTCGATTGCTGCGCTGTGCGCGGCCCAGAGCGGCGAGCTCTTGCCCTTCATCGACTCGGTGAGCGCCGCTCGCGACCTCGACTGGGTGAGACGGTCCTTGGGGGAAGCGCAGGTGTCCTATCTCGGCTTCTCCTACGGCGGTTACCTGGGAGGCGTATACGCCGATCTGTTTCCCACCACCTTGCGCTCCGTGATCCTGGATTCCGGGCTCGACAACACGGTGTTCGGCACTCAGATCTTGGCAGACAAGGCCAAGTCGTGGGAGCGGGCATTGCGAGCGTTCCTCACCGCCTGCGCCACTGGCACCCTCACCCCGTGTGCCTTCAACGACGGGACCGATCTCGTGGTCCGTTACCAATCCATATTGGCCAAATTCCCCGATCCCCGGACACTGCGCAACCCCAGTAACTCACGGCAGGGCATCTTCGAAGAGACGGTGCTCCAACTCATCGAGGATCAGCCCAAGGGCTGGCCCGCATTGGCCATCCAGTTGGCCGCTGCGGCGACCGCCACCGACCCCTCCCGGGTGATGGACGCCAGCGTCACCGGTGGATCAGGAGGCGACGCCAGCTCAATTTTCGAGGCTTTTTTGGCGTATACCTGCCGAGATGGTCAGTACACCCGCGATGGCGCCGCCCAAGCAGCGTTGGGTGCTCAAATGTTGACCAATGCCCCCTTGTTCCCCTCGGCGGCGCTGTCCACGGGCAGTCTCACGGCCTGTCGCTACTGGGCTGCCCCGGCGCTGAGCCTGCCCCCCATCACCCCGGTCACGGGCACACCGGTGCTGGTCATTGGCTCCACCCTCGACACACTGGCGCCCTACGAGTGGTCCCAATCGTTGGCCGCCACCACCGGGGGCACGCTGTTGACTCGCGTCGGGCCGGGCCACGGTGCCATTCCCATCAGCACTTGTGTAGCTGCGGCGGCGTCAGTGTTCATGACCGACCTGGTGCTGCCTGCTGCGGGCACGGTGTGCCCCAGCTGAGCTGATCGGCGAAAGCGCTCCCCTATCGTGGGTTGCGATCTGCAACCCACTGAGTTGCAAACAGAAACTCACCCTGCCAGGGTGCAGCAATGTCACCAGACAAACCGTCCACCGATGGCGACGTGTGCTCCATTGCCAGCACATTGGAAGTAATCGGTGACCGCTGGACCCTGCTGGTGTTGCGCGATGCGTTCCGGGGCTTGCGGCGCTTCGATCAGCTCCAAGCCGATCTCGGAGTAGCCCGCAATATTCTGGCCGACCGGTTGGCCCGGTTGGTGGAGCACGGCGTGTTGGAGAAGATCCGCTATCAGGATCGACCGCCCCGTTACGAATATCGGCTGACCCAAAAAGGTGTGGATCTGTCTCCTGCACTGGTGGCCATGATGCGGTGGGGCGACAAGCATCTTGTGCCTGATGAGGTGCCACCGGTGGTGCTGATCCACGACCGGTGCGGCACCACCGTGGAGCAGAGCTTCCACTGTCGAACGTGTGACAGCGACGTGAGCCCAGGACAACTGCGGAGTCGCCATCCCCGCACCGAACCACATACCGAACTCCATACCGAACTTCGTGAGGAAATCGCATGAGCGCTGTTGCTACTGATCTGTTGAGCGCCCCGTTGTCCGAGTTGCTGGCAGAGGCCTCACGTATCCGCCGCCTGGCGTTCGGCGATCGCATCACGTATTCGCCCAAAGTGTTCATCCCCCTCACCCGGTTGTGCAATGACACCTGCGGCTACTGCACATTTGCCCAGGCGCCGGCCAATGTGGACAAGTTGTACTTGGACCCTGATGACGTGTTGGACATCGCTAGGGCCGGTGCCCGTAAGGGCTGTCACGAGGCGCTGTTCACCTTGGGCGAGCGGCCCGAAGACCGCTACGAGGTGGCCCGGGATTGGCTTCGTATGCGCGGCTACGACTCTACCGTTCACTACGTAGCCGCAATGGCGGGACTGGTACTCCAAGAGACGGGCATGCTGCCCCATGCCAACTGCGGTGCTCTGCGCGCAGACGAACTCGCAGTACTGCGACCGGTGTCTCCCAGCCAGGGGATGATGATCGAGTCGCTCAACGCTGGACTCGAATGCCACCGCCTGGCTCCCGACAAGGAACCCAGTCGTCGACTGAACACCCTGGACACAGCGGGCGAACTGCAGATTCCGTTCACCACCGGCATTCTCGTGGGCATCGGCGAGAGTCGCCAGGACCGTATCGATGCGTTGCTGGCCATCGCTGCCTCACACGAGCGCCACGGCCACGTACAAGAAGTCATCGTGCAGAACTTTGTGCCCAAGGCCCGTACCGCCATGCGCGGTGTGATGGCGTGCCCCAGTGAGGAGGAATTGTGGTCTATTGCGGTAGCCCGCATCCTGTTGCCACCATCGATCCATCTGCAGGCACCCCCCAATCTCACCGATGACTTTGCGGTGTTGCTCGATGCCGGGATCGATGACTGGGGCGGCGTCTCACCCGTGACCGCTGACCATGTGAATCCCGAACGTCCCTGGCCGGCGCTGGATCTACTGCGGGCCGCCACCGAAGGCAGGGGGCTGGCCTTGGCGCCGCGGCTCACCATCTATCCGGAGTTCGTACACGCCCCTGAACGCTGGATCGACGCCGGACTGCGCTTCTCGGTGATGGATCGCAGCGACGCTGAGGGGTTGGCCCGAGACGATCCGGGTGCGTTCTTCCCGGAAAAGGTGAGCCACTTCGTGAACACCGACGATGGGGCCGACGTGGTCCTCATCGGCGACAAGTCCACCGGTTGGTACTCAGGCGCGTCAGTGGCGCCGCACACGATGGTGCCCGGCGGTGACGCCTATGCCGCAGGTCGTATCCGTGAAGTCCTGGACGCCGCGCTGATGGGAGAACTGCCCGGACTGGATGACATTGTCACCCTGTTCTCGGCCCGTGGGCAACAGGTGTCGGCGGTGGCCGAAGTAGCCAATGAGCTACGCGCACGTACGGTTGGGGACGTGGTCACGTGGGTCCACAACCGCAACATCAACTACACCAATGTATGTACGTTCAAGTGCAAGTTCTGTGGATTCTCCAAGGGTCCGCTGTCATTGAACCTGCGAGGCAAGCCATATCTGTTGACGCTCGAAGACATTGCCGAACGGGTACGAGAGGCGTGGGCCCTGGGTGCCACCGAAGTCACGCTGCAAGGCGGAATCCATCCTGATTTCGACGGCGATTACTACATCGACGTATGTAGGGCGGTGAAGGAGGCCGCCCCCGATATTCACGTCCACGGCTTCACTGCTTTGGAGGTCACCGAGGGGGCGCGTCGGTTGAGCGAGCCATTGGACGTGTACCTGCGTCGTTTGATGGAAGCCGGCCTCCGGTCGTTGCCGGGCACGGCTGCTGAGATCCTCGACGATGACATCAGGGCCATCCTGTGCCCGGACAAGATCAACACCGAACAATGGTTGGAATGCCATAGGGTGGCCCATGAAGTAGGGCTTCGATCCAACGTCACCATCATGCATGGGTCGGTCGAGCAGCCGGTGCACTGGGCCCGCCATCTCATTCTCACGAGGGATCTGCAGCGCCAGACCGGTGGGTTCACCGAGTTCGTGCCGCTGCCCTTCGTACATATGGCTTCGCCCATCTATCTGCAGCGCAAATCACGAAGGGGACCCACATTCCGTGAGGTGGTGCTGATGCACGCCATTGGCCGCATCGCCTACGGAGACCTGATCCCCAACATCCAGGCGTCGTGGGTCAAGATCGGCGTGGAAGGCGTCCGTCAGTTGTTGCAGGCCGGCGTCAACGATCTGGGGGGCACATTGATGAACGAGAACATCTCCCGGGCCGCCGGGGCCACCCACGGACAGGGCAAGACCCCCGCCGACCTGGCCGATCTCGTGGCCCCCCTCGGGCGCCCCATGGAACAACGATCCACCTTGTACTCCTTGGTGG